>JBBDMM010000006.1:416-31696 GCA_040878325.1 Acidimicrobiia bacterium | reverse complement strand
CCCCCCCCCCCCCCCCCCCCCCCCCCCCCCCACCTCCCGCAATTCGCAATTCGCGATACGCCGGAAGGTCTCGCTTCGCTCGCCACGAAAGAGCGATGGGGGCGTTTCGGAGGTCCGGCGTTTCTGTCGAATTGCGTATCGCGAATTGCGAATTGCGGCCGCCTGCCGGGCGCCTACACCTCGCAGCGGACCTTGTTGCCTTGGAGGCACTTGTCCTTGGTGCCGTTTCCGCCGTCCAGGTGATTGGTGCCTAGTCCGCCGAAGAGTTGGTCCTTGCCGTTGCCGCCGAACAGGTCGTCATTGCCTGAGCCTCCGCGGAGGCGGTCCTTGCCCTTCCCACCGCAGATCGTGTCGTCGCCGGCGTATCCCCAGATCCGGTCGCTGGCATCGAGGCCATGGATGATGTCGTCGGCGGAGGTGCCACGGATCGCCTCGCTGGCGGCGGTGCCCATGATCGTCGGGCGGGCTCCGTCGCACTTGGCAAATGCTCGCACCTCGGGGGTGGGGACGCCGGAAATGAAGTCGACACCAACGTTGAATTGGTCCACATGAATGCTGGCGGTCGGGGCCCCGGCGAATCCTGGGCCCGATGCCTTCACCGACGTCGTCCCTGGCTGTACCGCGATCGAGTAGCCCCCGCCGGCGTTGGTGAGCGCGGTGGTGTTGCCGACGGTGATCGTCACCCCGGCGAGGCCCTCGTTGAGGTCCATGCGGCCGTTCCCGTTCGCATCGGCATAGGCGACCCCGGTCACGAAGGTCTTGAGTGGATCGGTGCGGGCGACGTGGACTGCAACTCGCCGTTGCCCGCCCGACTCGGCCCGACCGACCCCGACCTGATTGACGGACTCCCACCACCAGTGACCGGACGCGCCGAAGAGGGCATCGCGATGGTTTGGCGACTCGAGGAAGGTGGCGACGCTGGGCCATCCACCGCTTCCTCCCCAAATGGCCTCGACATTGTTGGCGTTGTCGAGAATGAAGCTCGGGAGCGGAAAAAGGTGGCTCCGGACCAGTTCGTTCGGCCATTCCATGGTCAACGGGTGTTGGTGGGCGAAATAGGGAGTTCCCGCCATTTCGATCGCCTTGAAATCCGCCGAGGCGTCAAGGTGCTGGCTCAGCGCGAGCGGCGGCAGGGCTCCGAGTTGGGGGATCGAGATCCCAGTCTCCGCGGCGTATTGCCCAGGGTTCCAGCGGGCCCGATTGATCTCATAGATGACCCATTGTTCCCACGCGGTGACCCCGGTGCTGGAGGCCTCTGATGGTCCCGATGGAACAAGAGTTGCCGCGGCGATGGCGATGACAACGAGGAGCCGGGGCATCCGCGCATCCTAAGGGGTCGGTCGGTTTAGCGGCCGAAGCCGGCCGCCAACCCGACCTCCCGCGATTCGCAACACGCGATGCGCGATACGACGGAGGGGTCTCGCTTCGCTCGGCCCAAGGATGAGACGGAGATCGCGTGCGCAACGTTCGGCTGTTCGGTCGAATTGCGAATTGCGAATTGCGAATTGCGGGCCGTCCGAAGGGCGGCCCTAGGCGTCCGCGTCGGTGGTCGGCGTCACGCTGGCGCGTGCCGTCTCCCGAATCGTCTCGATGGCGTCGAGAACCTGTTGGATCTCGGCTTGGAATTCTGCGGTCGCCGCCCTGCGGAGTGTCCCGTCGTCGTCAAAGTCGAGTCCGGCGATGATGTCGGTCATCTTTGGAGCCAGGTCGGACACCTCGGCCAGGAGGGCGGCGTGTGACGCCGCGAGAACCGGGGGAATGTTGGACACCAGGGCGACATCGGTCTCCCAGCCCTCGATCTCGGCAGCGAGATCGACGAAGGCCGTGCGGGTCTCGGCAAATTGGGCGTCGCGATTGTCCCAATCGGTGTTGATTCGGTCGACCTCTGCTCCGTACTCGATGGCCTGGTTCTCGAGAATATCGACCGTGACCATGAAGGCCGCCAGTTCTTGCGGCAGGGTTGTAGTCGACGTCTCGGGACCGCTGGTCACAGTCGAACCACCGGCCAGCGTCGTGCCCGATGGGCTCGCCGCGGGCTCGATGTTGTTCACGAACGTGTAGGTGAGCACGACCATCGCCGCAATCATCAGCGGCAGGATCCAACGGCCATGCCTGGGATCGGCACTCGTCACGACCGAAACGGTAGTCGTGTCTTGGAGTTGGGCCGGCGCGCGCCGGGCGGCGATACGCCTCGCTTCGCTCGGCCCGGCGATGGGCGAAACCTTGACTATGCGGCGTAGGGATCAGGGCCTCTCTTACGGAAGGCGGAAGGCGGATGGCGGAAGGCCGCCGGAGGCGGGCTATTACCCTCCCCGGCCATGGACCTCCAGGGAAAGACAGCCCTTGTCACCGGCGGGGCGAAGCGGGTCGGCAAGGCGATCGTCCTCGGACTCGCTCGAGCGGGTTGCAACCTCGTGCTTCACTACAACACCTCTGCCGGTGAAGCCGAGGCCACCGCGGCGGAAGCCCGAGCATTAGGCGCCCAAGTGGTGCTGGTCAGGGCAGATCTCGTGGCCGATGCCGCCCGGGCAATGGCCGGGGCGGCCGAGCTGGCGCCTGTCGAGATTCTGATCAACAGCGCCGCAGGGTTTCCTGTCGACACGATTCTCGACATCGCGCCGGATACGTTCGATCACACGATCGCAGTCAACCTTCGAGCGCCGATTCTCCTGACCGCGGCGTTCGCTCGAGCGCTACCGGACGATCGACAAGGGGCAGTGGTCAACCTGACGGACTGGCGCACCCAGCGCCCGTACGGCAATCACTTCTCCTACACAGTGTCGAAGGGCGGTATCGACACCTTCACGGTTGGCGCCGCCGAGGCGCTGGCCCCCCGCATCCGGGTGAACGCGGTGGCCCTGGGGGCGATTCTTCCCCCGCCCGGCAAGGGCTCGGCGTATCTCAAGGAGTTGGCCAACGAGATCCCGGTCGAGCACGTCGGTGGAACCGATCCAGTGGTCGAGGCCGTCCTGTTCCTCCTCCGCAACGACTTCATCACCGGCGAGATACTGAGAGTGGATGGGGGAGCGCACCTGAGGTAGGCCTCGCGGACGCTCGGCCCGCAATTCGTGATTCGCGATTCGCAATTCGCGATTCGCAATTCGACAGAGCGCGTTCCAGGCCAGGGTTCGCGTTCCTTCGTATCGCGTATCGCGTATCGCGTATCGCGTAGATTGAAGCCATGGACCGCATCGTCATCGAGGGGTTGCTCGTTCGGGGGATCGTTGGCATCAATCCGGAGGAGCGAAAGAACCTTCAGGACATCATCATCGACGTGACGCTCTCCGTGGACACCCGGCCGGCGGCGGCGAGCGATGACATCGCCGACGCGATCAATTACCGGACGGTGACCAAGGCGATCATCGAACATGTCGAGACCGGCAAGCCGATGCTGGTCGAGCGACTTGCCGCAGAGATCGCCTCGCTGTGCCTCGACTTCGATTCCCGGATCGAGCAGGTGGAGGTCGAAGTCCACAAGCCGGGGGCGCTGCGGTTCGCCGAGTCGGTGGGCGTGGTGATCACCCGTGATCGCGAGGGCGGGGCGTGAGCCGAGCGGTCGTGTCGCTTGGCAGCAACATCGACGCCGCCCAGAACCTCCCGGCGGCGTTCGACCGACTCGAGCGGGAATCCGGATTCGAGGTGGTGGCGGTCAGCCCTATCTATCGGACCGCCGCAATCGGTCCCGAGGGTCAGCCCGACTTCCTCAACGCGGCCGCTCTGGTGGAGACCGAACTCGACCCCGCCGGATTGAGGGGGGTCATGCGGTCGATCGAGGCCGCGATGGGCCGACGTCGCACCGGGGAACCGTTCGCGCCCAGGGTCATCGACCTCGACGTGGTGCTGTTCGAGGGCTTCTCGGGCGAGATCGAGGGGACGCTGATTCCCGATCCCACGATCGCCGAGCACGCCCATCTGGCGGTTCCTGCAGCCGATGTCGCCCCTTCCTGGGAGTATGGGACCGATGGCGACACCCTCGAGGCGATCGCCCGGCCGATGCGAGAGCGAATCGAGTCGATTATGACAAAGAACCCGTTGGTCCACGACCGGTATGCGACCGAGCTCGAGATGGAGGCCTCCCGCGACGAGGTGTACGACGCCGAGATCGAAGGGCATGTGAAGGCGATCCTCGAGCGGCTCGGTGAGGACTCCCATCGGGAGGGTCTGCTACGAACTCCGCTTCGGGTGGCAAAGGCGCTCGACTTCCTCACGAGCGGCTACTCGACCACGCTCGACGAAGTGGTCAACAGCGCCGTGTTCGAGAGCGACGCCGACGAGATGGTGTTGGTGAAGGATGTCGAGTTCTACTCGCTCTGCGAACACCACCTGTTGCCCTTCTTCGGCAAGGCGCACGTCGCCTACATGCCGAACAAGAAGATCATCGGGCTGAGCAAGATCGCCCGCATCATCGACCTGTTCGGACGCCGCTTGCAGGTTCAGGAGCGGCTCACCAACCAGATCGCCGACGCCATCGAGGACGTGCTGCATCCCCATGGCGTGGCAGTGGTGATGGAGGGCAGCCACTTCTGCATGCTGATGCGAGGCGTCCAAAAGCAAGGCTCGTCGATGGTCACCTCCGCCATGCGCGGAGGTTTCCGCCAGAACCCAAGTTCGAGAGCGGAGTTTCTCGAGTTGATCAAGGATTAGTCGGGGCGGCTCCCGCTCCAGCCACAGCCCCAGCCGGAACGGGGCAAACCTGGGTTGGCCGGTCTGGCTGTGGTTGGAGCCGGAGCGGTGGCCAGCTTTACATCCCCCTTGAACCTCGTCCCCGAGTCGCATACCTTCCGCGTGTGCCTATCGCCGTTGTTCTGCGGCGTGCCGGCTTCCCCACGGCTCGTATCGCCCTTGCCGGTCTGCTGATGCTGATGCTGCACGCGGGTCCAGCGCGAGCGGCGCTGTCACCACCTCCGGTGCGTCTCGCGCTGCTGTTCGAGCGTGAGATGTGGAGCCGGAGCGCATCGATCCTCCCGATCCCGGTACTGCCCGGTGCCGGTCCGATTCCATATGAGGTGCCCTGATGCCCGAGAGAGAAGAGTTGGAGCATGTGCCGTGGGCCGACCTGATGGCAGCGGCCGAACCCGAAGATCGGAGACGCCGGAGCCTCTACCTGGTGGCGGGGGCTCTCGGATCGATGGTTCTCGGGATCCTGGTCGCTCGATCGTGGTGGGCGCCGGCAAGCGTTCCCGTAACCGTCGTGCCCGGTACGACGGTGGTGGCCGGAGAGGCCGCCGTCACCTCGCTTCCCGAGATACCCGAGCTTCCGCTGTATTCGGAGGCCGATCTCATGGCCGACCCTCCCGACCCCGACGCACGGGCGGCTATTGCCCGGGCGGAGTGGTTTGTCACTGACTACTTCACTTCTGATTTCGAGCCAAACGGGTCGGCCGATGTGCGGGCGGCTCTGCCGGCGGGGCCATTGCCGCCGTTCCCGCAGGACGATGGCGAGGGGATCTCCTATGTCGAATGGGCTCGGGCTTTCAATGTGGAGGAGGCCGGCGACGGGACCTATCGGGTGGCGGTGGCGTTCCGGATGCTCGGCGCCCCACCGGATCGAGGGTTCTCCCGCCAGCCGGTGCGGGCTGTCGAAGTGCTGGTGGCCGTGTCGGAGGAAGGGGGCACCACCGTTCTCGATCTTCCTGCTCCCGCCCGGCTACCCGCCGGCCCGGAACCGGACCCGTGGCCCGAGGGGGGCGTCGAGGCACCCCGAGCCGTCGTGGACGAAGCCGTCGAGGCAGCCTCGCTGTGGGGATCGGAACCGAGGGTGGTGTCCTCCCACGAAACCGTCGACGGTTGGCGAGTGGTGATCACCGTCGCCGACGCAGTCGGCAACCGCTGGCCCATGGCCGTGTCCATCGAGGGCTGATGGCAACCAGCGGATTGCGAATTGCGAATTGCGGGCGGAGCGCAGCGACGCCACCCTACCCTCGCTCTGGTGTTCGGCTCAGCCGTAGTGCGCTTCGAGGATCTCGCTCACCGCTGGAGCGATCTCGTCCCAGTACGCGTCGGGAGACTTGCTCACCGTCACGAAGTCGGCGGACATGAACACGCTGGTCACTCCGGGGATGGCGATGATCGGCGCCGCCACCGGGTCATCGGTCGCCTGCCCGGCGGCGAAACTCTTGGGAGACGGAAAGTCGGCGCCCACCGTGAACTTCAACGCGTTGGGATTGGGGGTCTGGCTGACGCTTACAGGCATGGCAACTCCGGGGTCGTGCGCACTGGCACGATAGTTGGGGAGCCGGGCCTGAACTCCGGGAGCGCATGATGCACGCCGCCATCGATGTGGGCGGAACATTCACCGACATCGTGGTGTGGAACGGCACTGACCTCACCACCGGCAAGGTGCCGACGACCCCCGATCAGAGCGCGGGGGTTGTGGAGGCACTGGACCGTTTTGCCTCGGATGGAACACGACTCGTCCACGGAACGACCGCGGCAACCAACGCGGTGCTCCAACGGCGGGGGGCAAAAACCGCGCTGGTCACGGATGCCGGCTTCGAAGATCTCATCGAGATCGGGCGCCAGGACCGACCGTCCCTCTACGACATCACTCGGGTGCGTCCCGAACCGATCGCAACGCCTGAGCTCCGCTTCGGGTTCGGTGGCCGGGGGTGGCCCGACGACCCGGGAACCGTTGGCGCGGATGACCTGGCGCGGCTCTGCGACGCGGTCGCCGCAGCAGCGCCCGAGGCGGTTGCGGTATCGCTCTTGTACTCGTTCGCTCACCGCGACCGCGAGGCGACGGTGGCGCGGGCTCTCCACGCCAGGCTGCCCGGCGTGCCGGTGTCTCTGTCGAGTCAAGTGGTTGCCGAGTTTCGTGAGTTCGAGCGGGCGTCGACGACCCTCCTCAACGCCTACCTGACTCCGGTCGTGGCCGACTACCTCAGACGGCTCGGGGAAGTGGTCGGCGCGGTCGGTGTCATCGGGTCGCCTTCGGTGATGAGGAGCTCGGGCGGGCTGATTTCCCTCGAGGCGGCGGCGGCGCTGCCCGCCTCGATCATCCTCTCGGGCCCGGCGGGCGGCGCAGTTGCCGCTGGCGCGCTGGGGACGGCGCTCGGCAGGAATACCGTCGTTTCATTCGACATGGGCGGCACCTCCACCGATGTCTGCCGGATCGAGAACGGACGCCCTGAGGTCGGTTATGAGCGGTCGATCGATGGGATGCCGTGCCGGATGCCTTCGGTGGCGATCCACACCGTCGGCGCGGGCGGGGGAAGCGTTGGATGGGCCGATCCGGGTGGCGCACTCCGGGTCGGACCCAGGAGCGCCGGCGCGGAGCCTGGTCCCGCGTCGTATGGCCGTGGCGGCCTCGAAGCCGCGGTCACCGACGCCGACCTGGTGCTCGGCATGATCGGGGCGGATGTTCAACTCGGAGGCAGCCTTCGCCTCGACTCCCGCGCCGCCGGGTCGGCGTTACGGCGACTCGGAGATTCTGTCGGTCTCGGGGTGGCGGACACCGCGTTGGGGGTGGTGGCGGTGGTCGAATCGCACATGGAGAGGGCCATCCGCTCGGTCTCCGTGGAACAGGGTGTCGATCCCCGCGGGTCGGTGCTGGTGGCTTTTGGTGGCGCCGGCGGGCTTCATGCCTCGGCGCTGGCCCGGCGGCTCGGGATGGCGAGCGTGATCATCCCTGCTCACGCCGGTGTGTTCTCGGCGTTCGGCATGTTGCTCGCCCCGCCCCGCGCTGATGCGGCTCGGAGCGTGCTCCTGCAAGGCGGGGCAGACCTGGAAGGGCCAACGCGCGCCGTCACGAGTGAGGCGGTCCGAGCAATGCCGGATGCCACGACGGTCGATCTCGTGATGGACGTGCGCTACCGGGGCCAGTCACACGAGACGTCCGTGCCGTACCGTTCCGGCGAGGGGTGGGACATCCTTTCGCAGCGATTCCATGAAGCCCACCTGCAGCGCAACGGCTTCGCCCACCCCGACGATCCCATCGAGTTGGTGACGATCCGGGCCGAGGCGACCGGAAACCCAGCGCTCACTTGGGCTGAGGTCCCTCATCGCGTGGAGCCTGGGGATCCGGCCCGGGGAACACGACAGGTTTTGACCGATGCCGGCGAAGTGATCGCCTCGGTGTGGTGGCGGCCGTCGTTGGCCCCGGGGTCAGAGATCATTGGACCGGCCGTGATCGAGGAGTCCGAGGCGACCACTTTCGTCAGGGTCGGGGAACGCGTGGTCGTCCATGAGTCGGGTGCTTTGGAGCTGTCATGGTGACGACCGACGCGGTGACGCTCGAGGTGGCGAGGAACCGCTTCGCATCCGTCGCCGACGAGATGGGCGCCGTGCTGCGGCGCACCGCCTATTCGCCGAACATCAAAGAGAGGGCCGATTGCTCGGCAGCGACCTTCGTGGCTGACGGAGAGATGCTCGCCCAGGCCGAACACATTCCCGTGCACCTGGGTTCGATGCCGGCATCTGTGGCCGCGGTGATCGAGGCGTTTGGTCTGGATCCCGACCCGGGTCTGCAGTTTGCGGTGAACGATCCCTTCCATGGCGGCACCCACCTCAACGACCTGACCCTCGTGAGGCCGGTCCATCGAGATGGTCGGCTTATTGGTTGGGTGGCCAATCGTGCCCATCACGCCGACGTCGGTGGCGACGCCCCCGGCTCGATGCCGGCGACCGCCACCCGGCTCGAGCAGGAGGGCCACGTCGTGCCACCAACCGTTGCTTATGTCGACGGTGCCTGGGACGACGGTTTCCTCAGCGGATTTCTAGGTGCCACGCGGACACCCGACGAGCGGCTGGGCGACCTGTGGGCGCAACTCGGCGCCAACGAGGCAGGGGCGATCCGGCTGCTGGAGGCCGCGGGTCATTACCGACAGACGTTCGACAGGGTGACGGCGGATCTCCTGGGGTATGGCGAAGGCCGGATGCGCGCCGCCCTCCGAGATCTGCGCGACGGGTCGTACTCGTTCGAGGACCTCATGGAATGGGGTGACGAGGACATCGTGATCCGGGTGACCGTCGGCATCGACGCCGATCGCCTGGTCGCCGACTTCAGCGGCACCGACGCCCAGATCGAGGGGAACATCAACGCCGTCGAGGCGGTCACCCGGTCGTGCCTCTACTACGCGGTCCGGGTGGCCACCGACCCGACGATTCCTGCGAACGGAGGGTGCTATCGACCGCTCGATCTGATCGTCGAGCCCGGGAGCCTGGTCGGGGCCTTGCCGCCGGTTGCCGTCGCGGCGGGCAACGTGGAGACGAGCCAGCGCATCGCCGACGTGCTGCTGGGTGCGCTGGCGCAGGCGGCGCCACACCGCGTGCCGGCGGCGTCGCAAGGCACCATGAACAACATCCTCATCGGCAGTGGCGGCACCGTGTATTACGAGACGGTGGCCGGTGGCGAAGGGGCCCCTCCGTTTCGGGCGGGGCAGTCGGGAATCCACACCGGGATGACGAACACGAGGAACACCCCGATCGAGGCACTCGAGACGCACTATCCGTTCCGGGTCACCGCGACCGGCCTCCGCCGCGGCTCGGGTGGAGACGGTCGTCATCGGGGGGGCGAGGGCATCGTGCGCGAGATCGAGTTCCGCGAGCCGGCCACCTTGTCGCTAATCGGCGAGCGGCGGCGGAACCGACCGTGGGGCCTTGCTGGTGGTGAGCCGGGGGCAACCGGTGAGGACTGGCTACTGCGTCGAGGTGGTGGCACGGATCGCCTTCCCGGCAAGGTGACACTCGACGTCGAGTCCGGCGATCGGGTGCGGGTCTTGACGCCCGGGGGTGGAGGCTGGGGCACACCCGGACATGGATGATCCCCGGCAAGCCGGGGATCATCCATTTGGGGTGGCCGGAGTCCCCGTTGGGCGTACGTCCCGGCCTAGGTTGTCACGACTCGGGTGCTCTGGATTCACCCTCCGTCGCGGCTAGCCGCCTGCCCCAGAGGGGCGACGGAATTCTTCGAGTTATGGGTGGCCAGGGCGAAGAATGGCCAGAGCGGGCTGAGCCCAAAGTGCCATGAATGTGCCAACGGTCAATGCCAGAACTGCGAGACGCTTGCGCATCGATTTGTCCTCCTGCAACGAGTGCGTAGTCAGGAGGATGAATTCGGCATCTCTCGGCCGTATCTAAAGCCGATCGGCTAGTGGACCAGCGACTCCGCGCTCAAGTGCTCAAAGCATTGTTTCGACTACCGCGGGTGGCGATGGTGGCGCCTGAACTCCGTATCGCCACCAGGTCCCGTCGGATCGTGGCCTCGCTGGTGGAAAGTGCTTTCGCCAGGTCCCCGACCGTCGGCGCGGCGCCCCGGTCGGCCGCCTCTGCCAGCAACCGGTGGATGCGGTGGTGGCGCCGCTCAACTTTGTCCGGAATGTCCTGGTCGCCCGGCTCACTGACCGTCCAATCCACGTCGACGAATTCGTCGGCGCGGAGGGGCCGACCCGTGGGTGCTTCTGCCGAAGCGATAGCAAACTGTTCGACGATGGGGCGCTTCGATAGCCACCACTCCACGATCATCCCGTGTTCGGGCACCGTCTCAAGTGCGAGTTGCCGATCCTCCGGGGTGAGGTCGGATACGATCTCCATCAACACTTCATACGCCCGCTCGAACTCACGTTGGCTTCGAGCATGCTCACCGACCGAATGGAGCGCGAGGCCGTGGGCGTGGTGGATGAGATGAGCTAGTTCAATTCCGGGCCTCATGGCCGACGTTGCAGCTTCGGTCACCTTGTACGCCTCTTCAATTCGGCCAAGGTCCAACAGGATGCGGCCCTGAAGGCCAAGCACTCCAATCAGTAGGTCGTCCATGCCGATCTCGCGACAGATTCTTTCTGCACGACGCGCATGGTCCAGGGCCGATTCAGACTGGCCGGCGGCTAGTTTTGAGCTTGCGTATTCGCGCAGGATTTGAGCCGCAAGCCACTTATCCTGGACTTCCTCGGCCTGTTCGACCGCTGATTCGAAGAGTTTCCAGGCAGCTTCGGTCGCCCCGGCCCTTGCTTCGATGCTGCCCATCATGCCGAGGCATTGAGCCTCACCTCTAAGGTCCCCAATCTCCCTGTAGACCTCAAGCGCCTGGTCGATGCTGTCGCGGGCCCGATCGTCCTCACCCAGTCGACTGTGACGCATCCATGCCGCGTTCGATTGCACGAGTGCTCGTCCGCGCCGGTTGCCCATCGACTCGTAGGTGTTCGCTGCCGACTCGAACGAGTCGAGGGCGGAGCCGAGCCGATTGGTGATCACGTAGAGGATGCCGAGGTTCATCTCATAGACGGCCTCACCATGGCGGTAACCGATCGTCTTCGAGATTTCGATGGCCTTCACGAAATCGCTCTCGGCTGCCTCGGGCTCCCCGCGTTCCATGCGAAGCGTTCCGAGCATGCCCAAGACCTCCGCCTGACCCCGTCGGTCTCCCAACTCCCCGTAGAGGGCGAGCGCGGCGAGGAGCTGCGATTCGGCCTCTCCGAACCTTTGGAGATCGATGAGGTTCTGGCCGAGCGCATTGCGCGCATCGGCTTCCTGCCGGCGATCGGTCCCGCGGAAGCCTGCGGCTTCCTCGAGGAACTGAACGCCCTCCGCAGCGCGACCACCGAAGCAGGCGATCATTCCGAGCGTGGTGAGGGCCGACACGATCTGGCCGCCGTCGTTTGCACTTTTCGCCGCCGTTAGAGCGAAACGGGCTTCCTGTTCCGCTTCGGGGAAGCGATCCTGATGCGAGAGCCACCATGCGCGCCGCCGGTGGACCAAACCGCGTTGCTCGGGTGATGCAAAGCGGTCGAGCCGCCGCAGGGCCTCCTCCTGCTCGGCTCGCCGTCCCATCACGTCGAGGACTTCCTCGTAGAGGGCCGCTACGGCAAAGCGGCGTTCGTTGGGGGCACCGATCTCGTCGAGGGCGAGCGAGGCCCGGTCGAGGTGAAGGGCGGCGGTGTCGTAGGCATGCACGGCCAACGCCCGCCGGGCAGCGCGGTCGAGGTACTCAGCCGCCCGATCGGGCATCCGCGCGGTGGTGAAGTGGTGAGCGAGTACCTCCACCTCCTCGGGCCTGTGGGCCTCGATCCCCGTCGCCACCCGCCGGTGCACGTCCAGACGCCGCGACAACGGCAAGTCGTCGTATACGACGCGGCGCATGAGTTCGTGGCCCAGGGAGTAGTCGCGGCCTCGGCCCGAGAGGAATCGCCTTCGGACGAGATCGTCGACCGAGGCGAGTGTGGCGTCGTCATCGAGGTCGGAGGCGTCGACGATCTCCTCCAGCAGCAGTACCCCGTCGTGGGCGGCGACCAACTCCAGCGTGCGTCGCGAAAGCGGGTCGAGACTGTCGAGACGGTGGCGGATGAGGGTGTGGACCCGCGGAGTGACCGGGATCCGGTCCCTGGTGGGAGGCTGGGCCTCTGTGGGAGCTTCGGCCTCATCGAGAGCATCGCGCTCGTAGAGGGCGCGCAGGGTCTCGACGATGAACAGAGGGATGCCCCCGGTATCGCGATGGAGACTCTCCGAAAAGTCGCCGCTCACCTCCGCCCGGCCCAGGCTGTGCCGAATGAGTTCCTCGGTTTGGGCGGGAGACAGCGGGGCCAGCGAAACGCGCTCGCAGTGAGGCATCCGGTCGAGGGATCGGAGGAGATCCCAGACATCCGTTCGTTCCCGGGCTTCGCCGTGCCGGTAGGAGACGGCGAAGAGAATGCGGTCCGAGGCGATGCGGCCGGCGATGTGAGTGAGGGCCTGGATCGTGTCGTCGTCTGCCCAGTGGACATCTTCCAGCACAACCAGCGTCGGGCTGAGGGAGGCCAGGGCGCGGAAGGCCTCGGTGATCGCCTCGCGCATTCGGGCCTGCTCGTCGGCCCGTCGGACTGCCCCTTCGGGCTCGACGGAGGGAGCCGAGGTCCCAATGGCCGGCACCAGGGGGGCGAGAGTCTCGGCCCAGATCGGCGGCAGCCTGCTTGCCAGCTGCCGCAGCCGGAGCCCGGTCACCCCATTCAATGCCTCCGAGAGCGGGGCGAATGGTCGGCCACCGCTGGGAGCCGAGCGTCCCCAGAGGACGTCCATCCCCCGCCATCCGGCGTCGGTGACCACTTCGGCGAGCAAGCGGGTCTTGCCGACTCCCGACTCTCCCTCCACCAGCACCAGCCCGCCCTTGCCGTCCAGTACCTCGTCGAGTCGCTGGGCGAGCCGCGAACGCTCGGAATCGCGCCCGACGAAAGGGGTGTGGTCGGTCTCGTCGAAGAGCGGTGATTCGTCATGGGCGGGCAGGGGGCGCCCGCCGGTCTCGCGATCCGCCAAAGTCGCTTCATACAGTTCGAGGGTCTCGGGCGACGGCGAACTTCCGAGTTCCTCCGCGAGGATGCGTCGGCACTCTTCGAACTGCCGTATCGCCTCGTTGTGCCGGCCGAGGAGAACCGCCAGCCGCATGACCCGTCGGTGGGATTCCTCGTCGAACTCGTCCTCCTGGGCCACCCGCCGAGCCATGACGAGGGCCACTTCGAAATCACCGCGCGCCTGGGCGAGTTCGGCCAAGCGTTCGAGCGCGGCAAGGAAGCGGCTGTGGAGTCGGTCCTGCTCGGGGAGCAGCCAATCGTCGTAGAAGCCGGCAAGGAAATCCCCCCGATAGACGTCGACCGCGGCCTGGAGTGCCTCGGCCTCGTCCTGGCGAGATTCCGCCCGCGCAGCCTCATCGAGACGGCGCTCGAACACTTCGACATCGAGGATGAAGTCGGCAGCGGGGTTGAAGCGAACGGTGTCCGGAGTGCCGATCAGGTAGCGCTCGCCCGACTCGTCCCCGATGATGGTGCCGATCTGCCACAGCGCCTGGCTGAGGCGGCGCCGGGCGCGGGAATCGTCGAAGTCGGGCCAGAAGGTCCCGGCGAGCAGGTCCCGCGTGTGGGGGCGTTCCCGATTGAGCACCAGGAACGCAAAGAGCGAGCGGGCAGCCCTGAGGGCCAGGGGGTCGAGTACCCGGCCCTGCCTTCCCAGTTCGAATCCGCCCAGGAGGCGTATTTCTAGAGATGCCATTGGGCATAAACGGTAGTCCCGGGCCTTCGCCCTTTCCGGCGAGGCATCGGTGTGTCGGTAACCTCGCCGCATGGCCGCCTTATCCGATCTCGTGGTCGATCTCATCAGCGAGTTGGGTTCAGAGGCGGTCCGATTCGAGCCGCTCGACCGCAGGCTCTTCTCCAAGGATGCCGGTGTCACCCGTGGCGAGGTGGTCGCCATCACGTTCCCCCGGTCAGCCGAGGAGGTGGCGGCGGTGGTCCGGATCGCCGGCACCCACGGGATTCCTGTGGTCGTGCGGGGCGCAGGCACTGGCCTCTCCGGAGGGGCGGTCCCGTCGGAACCCGCCGTCCTGATCGTCACCACCCGGATGACCGGGGTAGAGGTCGATACCGATAACCGGACGGCGTGGGTAGAGCCGGGAGTCATCAACCTCGATCTCTCCCGGCTGACCGAGCCGTTTGGGCTGCACTTCGCCCCTGACCCTTCGTCGCAGGCGGCGTGCACCATCGGGGGGAACGTCGCCAACAACAGCGGCGGTCCCCATTGCTTGGCCGAGGGCACCACCGTCAGCCACGTGCTGGCGGTCGAGTTCGTCGACGCCGAAGGGAACGTCTTCATCGCGGGTGGCCCCGGGCCCGACCCAGTGGGTCTCGACGTGCGTGGGGTCATGGTGGGCTCCGAGGGCACGCTGGGAGTGGTGACCCGAGCGCTGGTCAAACTGACCCCCAACCCGCCGGCGGTGCGGACGATGCTGATGGCGTTCGATGACATCGCCGATGCCGCCGCGACCGTCTCCGGAGTCATCGCCGCCGGGGTGGTCCCGGCCGCTCTTGAGATGATGGACCGCCCACTGATACGCGCGGTGGAGAACTTCCTCCACGCCGGTCTTCCCATCGATGCCGCCGCGGTGCTGCTGGCCGAGGTCGCCGGGCACCCCGAAGGGGTGGAGGCAGAGGCAGAACTGGTCGTCACCATGGCGAAGCGTCACGGTGCCACCGAGGTCCGGATCGCCCGGGATGAAGCCGAGCGGGAGGTGCTGTGGAAGGCGCGTAAGTCGGCATTCGGCGCCATCGCCCAGATCGCCCCCGACTACTACCTGCACGACACGGTGGTGCCGCGCACCCGGCTGGTCGAGGCCGTCACCGAGATCTACGCGATTGCCAAGCGACACGACCTGCCGGTGCTGAACACGATCCACGCGGGCGACGGCAACCTCCATCCGAAGTTCGCCTTCGACGGGTCGATCCCTGGCGTGCGTGAGCGGGTGAAGCAGGCCGCCGAGGAGGTGGTCGCCCTCTCCATTCGTCTCGGTGGAGTACTTTCCGGCGAGCACGGCATCGGGTTGGAGAAGCGCGACTTGATGCACCTCGTCTTCTCCGCGGTCGACCTCGATGCACAGGCCCGACTTCGAGACGCCTTCGACCGGGATCGTCGATTCAATCCAGGCACCGTGCTGCCTGCCGGGTCGCGGTGCTTCGATTTCGGCAGGCAGCCGCCAGAAGGGGTGTGGGTGTGACCGCACTGCGTTCCACCGCGGCGAGGCTGTTTGGCGAAATGGCCGACCCAGTCGAAGGCGCGCCGCCGGCCGACCTAGTGCTCGCCCCGACCACGGTCGAAGAAGCCGCCCGCATCCTCGACTTCGCCTCCGAGCACGGGCTTGCGGTCGTCGTATGGGGCGGAGGCACCCACCAGGGCCTCGGGTATCGGATCGAGCCCGACCTGTTGCTGGTCACCACCCGGATGGATCGCATCGTCGACTGGCAGCCCGACGATCTGACAGTGGTCGTCGAACCGGGGTTGCCGGTGGCGGCTCTCGAGGCTCGCCTGGATGAGCGGTCGCAGAGCGCGGTTCTCCCCGAGCGGCCAGGGGCAGCGACCGTCGGGGGAGTGGTTGCTGCCGGTGCGTCCGGCTGGCGGAGGTATCGCTACGGGCCCACCCGGGACCGTGTGCTCGAGGTGGTCGTCGCCACCGGTGACGGCCGCGTGGTCAGGGGAGGCGCCCAGGTGGTGAAGAACGTCACCGGCTACGACATCCCCCGTCTCGTCACCGGATCGCTTGGATCGCTCGGTCTCATCGGTCGGGTGTGTCTGAAGTTGTGGCCGAAAGGCGAGACCACCACGACCGTGCGCGTCGATGATCCCAGCCGGGCTCTTGAAATTGCCTACCGGCCCCTGGCCGTGCTCGAGACCGCGACGGGCTGCTTCGCCTACCTCGCCGGGACGGAACGCGAGGTCGCAGCGCAAGGTGCCGCCCTCGGGGGCAGCGTGCAGGAGGGCCTGCTGTGGCCCGAACACCCGACCGGTGAGGTGGTCGTGTCGGTGCGGGTTCCGCCGGCGTCGACGGCCGAAGCGGTCCGCCGGTTGCCGGCGCCTGACTCGTTCGTCGCCGGTCACGGAGTGGGGGAGGTGAACGCTTCGTTCGACTCGATCAACCCATCGGAGTTGGAGGGGCTGCGAGATTGGGCCGAGTCGACAGGTGGCGCAATGGTCCTGCTCGCAGCCCCCGACGGCTTCGCCCTCGACCCATGGGGGACGCCGCCGCAGACCCTGGACCTCCAGCGCCGAATCAAGGCCGGGTTCGACCCGGCCGGGGTCATGGCACCCGGACGCCTGCCCGGAGGGCTGTGATGGGTTGGTCGACCCCGTGGGCGCCGACCCCGGCCGAGCTGAACGCGTGCGTCGAGTGCGGCCTGTGTCTCCCCCATTGCCCCACCTTTCGCCTCACCGGTGATGAGGCGGCGTCGCCCCGCGGCCGAATCAACGCGATGCGGACGGTGGCGTCGGGTGAGCTGCCGCTCGACGCGGCCTTCGATGAGGTGATGAGCTTTTGTCTCCAATGCCGGGCGTGCGAGGCGGTATGCCCGTCATTGGTGCCCTTCGGACGGATGATGGAGGGTGCCCGGGCCGAGCTGAGCGCGGCGCGGCCTGAGGGCCGCCGGCTGCGAAAGCGAGCCCTCGGCAGGTGGTTGGGAAGCCGGCGCAGGGTCGGGTTCGCCACGTTCTGGGCGGCGGTGGCACAGCGGATGGGCGCCGGTCGCTGGGCGCCCCGAAGCCTCCGCACTGGTCTCGCGGGTATGCGCCGGCTCGGCTTCAGGCGCAGGTCGATCGTCGGCGCCACCTTCGAGCCGAAGTCCCCACCGATCGGCACCGTGGGCCTTCTCGCCGGGTGCGTGATGGACCCGTGGTTCCCGGCGGTCCATCGCGCCACGATCAGCTTGCTGACCGCTGCCGGCTATCGAGTGGAGGTTCCGCAGGCCCAGACCTGCTGTGGCGCCCTCGCCGCCCATGACGGCGCCGCCGACGAGGCGGCGCGCCTGGCAAAGACGAATGCCGCCGCGTTCGTCGGGGTCGACCTGGTGGTGTCGAACGTGGCGGGGTGCAGCGCTCACCTCGCCTCTTACGGCGACTGGGACGCCACGGCCGCGTCGGTTGAGCAGCGGGCGATCGATGCGGTTGCCCTGGTGGCTCGGGCGATCGGGGAGGGGCGACTGCCGCGGCTCGCTCCCAACGGGGGCGCGGTTGCGGTCCAGGACCCGTGCCACCACCGCCACGCCCTACGCATGACCGAGGAGCCGAGAACAGTTCTCCGCGCCGCCGGATACGAGGTGCGGGAGGTCGATCCGTCGGGGATGTGTTGCGGAGCGGCCGGGATCTACGCGATCCTTCGTCCCGAGACCGCGGCGCGTTTGGGCTCCAACAAGGCGGCCGAGGTCATCGCCACCCGCGCCCCGATTGTGGCTTCGGCGAATCCCGGCTGCGAAATCCAACTGCGGGCGCACCTCGGTGACCGGGTGCGGGTGGCGCACCCGCTCGAGCTATACGCGGACGCGATCGAGTCGCAGGTGGCAAGTCGCGAGTAGCAAGCTCGACGGAGTCAATCGGCGGCGTCGATGACGACTCCGCCGGAGCGCACGACCGCTTCGATGGTGAGGACGGGGGCGTCGTCACCCAGCGTCTCCGGTGGCTCAGTGTTGACTTCGATCGCGCCGCCGCGGACGTCCTCGGCGACGTAGACCCGCCAGGTCGGTGGAACCACCACCTTCATCCCCCCGACTGTCACCTTCAGCGCGAGATGCGCGCCGGCGGGGTCGAGGGATGCGCCGCGGAGGTCGAGATCGATGCCACCGATGGTCACCTGCACGGTGGCAGATCGCAACGCGGTGGCGTTGCTGTGCACCGACCGGCCGCCGATGAAACCGAGGATGCGGAACTCGTTGTCGTCGGGGGTGGTCTCCCCCTCGAACTGGCGCGACGCCACTCGCCCGATGACCAGCATGGCGACCCAGAGGATCACGAACTTGACGAGGAATCCGATCGCGCGACGCATGCGGTCCCGACGGTAGTTGAAAGGAAGCCGACCGCCGACAGCCGACAGTTCAGATACGCGCGGCACCCGCGCCTCGCTTGGCACGCGACTACGAGTCCGAGCATCTCATCGATGGCCATGGGCTGTCGGCTGCCGGCGGTCGGCTAGGGCCCCGACCTACTCTCCCCCTTCATGGCTCGCTTCGTTGCTACTGGACCCTTTCTGGTGCTCGCCGCAGCCACGCTCTGGGGAACCACAGGTACCGCACAAGCCCTCGGGCCGGACGGCATCTCGCCGATTGCGGTCGGGGTCGTCCGGATGGCGGGCGGGGCAACACTGGTCCTCTACGCCCTGGCGACCCGCCGGACTGCCCCGCTTCGGCAGATGTGGGGGTGGTCACTGGTCGCTGCGGTGGTGACGATGGCCGTCTCCCAGCCTCTGTTCTTCTCTGGCGTGGATCGCACCGGGGTCGCCGTCGGCACGATCGTGACGATTGGCAGCGGGCCGATCCTGGCGGGACTCATGGCGTGGGCGTTTCGGGGGGAGCGACTCGGCGTCCGCTGGGCAGTGGCGACGACGGTGTCCGTTGTCGGAGCCGTCCTACTGGTGTCGGGCGGTGGGGCTGCCGGCGTGGACCCTGTCGGGGTGGGCCTCAATCTCGCGGCCGGTCTCGTCTGGGCCATCTATTTGGTGGCGGTCAAGTCGCTGCTCGACCGCCACCCGCCGGTCTTCGTCGCCGGAGTGGTGTTCACCGGTGCGGCGGTGCTGCTCGCCCCGACTCTGCTGTTCGTCGAGACCGCCTGGCTGACAACCACCCGAGGATTGTTGGTGGTCCTCTGGCTCACTGTGGCTGCCACCGCTTTCTCGTACATTCTCTTTGCCCACGGCCTGCGGGGAACGCCCGTAGCGGTCGCGGCAACCCTGACCCTCGCCGAGCCCGTGACCGCGGCGATCCTGGGAATGACCGTGCTCGACGAGCCGATCAGAGCCACCACGATCGTCGGCATCGCCCTGGTGTCCACGGGCCTGCTGGTGCTGGCGCGAGAGCGGCCGCCCGAGCCGATACCGGAACCCCAAGAGCCAAGAGCCGAGAATCAAGAGCCAAGACGCCCTGAATCTTGATTCTTGAATCTTGATTCTTGATTCTTGACTCCTATAACGCCTTTGCCCACACGGTGTTGGGATGCGTTGGGTCGAATCCGAGGCGCTTGAGTTCGCGTTCCAGCCACGCGACTGCGGGGATCATGATCCCGACGGTTTCGGCCCCCGACTCGGCGGCTTTGTCGACCAGAGCGAGCACCATTGCCCTGGCGTCCGATGGTCCTGTCTCGAGCCAGTGGACCAGGAATTCGGTCTCGTCGATCTCGAAGATCGCCCACCCGGGGCGGCCCTCGAGCAAGCCCATGTCACGGGCGGCGACGGTGAGGACCTCGAGGCTGAGCCGTTGCCAGCGCCAGTCGATCTGAATCAGGTTGCGGGCGGCGCGTGCCAGCTCGCCCCCCATCCACGACATGTACGCGGCGTCGGCCTCGGCGGAATGGGCAACCCTCAATCGCTCAGCCGGCGGAACCCGTTTTCCGCCGTTGCCTGCCGGTACCGGAGAGCTCTCTCCAACTGCCCTCACGGCGTGGACCCAATCGCTCACTGGCCGGAAACCTGCCGCCTCCACCTGTGCCTGCGCGCTGGTGTTCCAGGTCTCCACCGACAGCCGGATCACCTTGGCGCCCTGCTCCGTCGCCCAGGTGGACAGTGCATTGGTGATCCGAAGCCCGTGGCCCTGGCGCCGGTGGTCGGGATGGACCCGCATCCCCTGGGCCCAGGCCTCATCGGGCCCGAGCATCCCCACTCGCCCCATGGCCACCACCGTGCCGTCTACCTCCCCGACGAACACCCGCCCTGTCTCGTCGGCGATCCACCGCTCCAAGACATAGGGGATGTAATCACCCCAAGGAAACGTGTCGCGCGTCCACTCAGAGATGGCGAAGACGTCGGAGGGAGTGGCGATGCGGATTCGACCGGTCATGGTGGAATCGTATGTCCTGAGAACCAAGAGCCAAGAACCAAGATTCTTGACTCTTGATTCTTGGCTCTCAGTACTCCGCCAGTTCGCGTGCCCGCTCCATGATTCCCTCGACCGAGGGGTACACCTGCTCTTCGAGGGACGAGGAGTAGGGGAAGGTTGGGATCTCGGGGGAGGCGTACCGCGTGACCGGGGCGTCGAGCCACTCGAAGGTCTTCTCGGCGATCTGGGCGGACACTTCAGCGCCGTAGCCGCCGAACTTGTTGTCCTCGTAGACGATCAGCACCTTGGAGGTCCGCTGCACCGCTGCCTCCACCGAAGCCCAGTCGAGCGGGCGGAGGGTTCGCAGGTCGAGGACCTCGGCCCCGATGCCCTCTTCGGCGAGCCGGTCCGATGCTTCGCCGGCGAAGTGCGCCATCGCGCCGTAGGCGATGATCGTCAGGTCGCTGCCCGTGCGCCGCAACGCAGCCTTGCCGATCGGCACCCGGTGCGCCCCCTTGGGCACGGGTGCCTTGCCGAGGCGGTAGAGCTTCTTGGGTTCCATGACCATCACCGGGTCGGGATCCTCCACCGCGGCCCACAGCAGACCCTTGGCGTCGGCAGGTGTCGACGGGATCACCACCTTGAGGCCGGGGACATGCGAGTAGAAGGCCTCGATCGACTGGCTGTGATAGAGCGCTCCGTGGACCCCGCCGCCGTAGGGGACGCGGATCACGATCGGGCAGTTCCAGGCGCCACCCGAGCGGTAGAGCAGCCTCGCCGCCTCCGACACGATCTGATCGAAGGCCGGGTGGATGTAGTCGGCGAACTGGATCTCGGCGATCGGGCGGGCACCGGCGGCTGTCATTCCGATGGCCGTACCCACGATGGACGACTCGGCGATCGGCATGTTGAAGCTGCGGCCGGCCCCGAACTTGTCGGTGAGACCCACCGAGGCGCGGAAGACACCGCCCTTCGGGTCGGCGACGTCCTGCCCGAAGAACACGGTCTCGGGGATCGCCTCCATGATCTCGTGCAGCGCCTGGTTGATGGCGGTGACCATGTTCATTTCCTCACCGTCGAGGTCGGGTTCGACCGCGGTGGCGGGGTTGGTGTTCTCGACGACGTTCACGTAGACGTTGGCCAATGGGTCGGTCGGGTCGGCGGCGGCATCGGCGGTCTTGACCGCGGCGCTGATCGCGCTGACCGCCTCGTCGTCGATGGCGTTCTCTCGCTCCTGGTCGAGGAGCCGGCTCTCCACCAGGTACTGCTTGAGGATGCCGATGGGATCACGCTTCTTCCACTCCTCGATCTCCTCCGCCGGCCGGTATTTGTCGTCGTCTTCGGAGGTGTGGGCGTAGTGCCGGTAGGTGTGGCACTCGAGGAAGGTGGGCCCTCCGCCGGCCCGGGCCCGTGCCACTGCCTCCGAGGCGGCCCGGTAGACCTCGAGGATGTCGTTGCCGTCGACCTCTTCGGCGTGCATCGCGTATCCCTTGGCACGAAGTGTGAGCGAGCCCGCGACCTCGTGCCGCACTGGTACCGAGATGGCGTACTGGTTGTTCTCGATCACGAATACGCATGGAACCTGGTGGATGCCGGCAAAGTTCATCGCCTCGTGGAAGTCGCCCTCGGACGAGGAACCTTCTCCACCCCACACCATGACGACCCCGGAGTCGCCCTGGCGCTTCAGTTCGTACGCCAGCCCGGCGGCATGAGGGAACTGGGTGGCGATGACCGACGAGTGACTGAATATCCGAAGGTCCTTGTGCGACCAGTGGTTGGGCATCTGGCGTCCGGCACTGTTGGGGTCGCTCTCCTTTGAGAACACCCCGAGGAAGAGCTCCTCGAGGGAGAGACCCATCGCGAGCGCCACCCCGGCGTCGCGGTAGTAGGGAAGTGCCCAGTCATGGCGCTTGTCGAGTGCGGATGCAGTGCCCACCTGGGTGGCCTCGTGGCCGGACGACGAGACCACGAAAGGGGCGCGGCCCTGCCGGTTGAGGGCCCACATGCGGTCGTCGAGCCGCCGGGCGCGCACCATGAGCCGGTACATCTCGAGCAACGCATCGTCGCTGATCCCGAGATCCAGATGGTTGCGCATCGGGTCGATGCCGATCGCCACGCTTGCCTCCTCAGTTCCGGTCGTCGCCACCGCGACGGAAGAGTCGCAGGTTCCCGATGTCGGCGATCCGCTCCTCGGCCAGGGTCACCGCTGCCACGTTCGGGGTGACGTTCCGTTCGCGCGAGGCCTCGAGCACGCGCAGCGTGTTGTCGTAGACCTTCTCGACGTGCGCCGACGCCTTGTCGGCGTTGTAGTCGCCGAGCTCTTGACTCACGTGGATGAGGCCTCCGGCGTTCACCACGAAGTCTGGAGCGTAAAGGATGTCGCGATCGGCAAGCCGCACGGCGTCCTCGTCGGTGGCGAGCTGGTTGTTGGCGGATCCGACGACCGCCTGACAGCGGAGCCGGGGGATGGTCTCTTCGGTCAGGGCGCCGCCGAGGGAGCACGGGGCGAAGATGTCACATTCCACGTCGTAGATCTCATCGCAGGCGACCACTTCCACGTCGAACCTGGCCGTGACCTTCTCGATGGCAGGGGGGTGGACATCGGCGATCACCACCGAGGCGCCGGCCTCGACGAAGCGTCGGACGAGATCCGAGCCGACTTTCCCGACGCCCAACACCGCCACCTTGCGGCCCTGGAGCTCGTCCGTGCCGTGCATGAACTTCCATACCGCCCGGGTCGCCGCCATCAATCCTTGGGCGGTGGCCGGCGATGGGTCTCCCGACCCTCCCTCTTCTACGGGCACACCGCATACCCAGCGGGTCTCGCGGCGGATGAGCTCCATGTCGGCCGTGTCGGTGCCGACGTCCTCGGCGGTGATGTAGCGGCCTCGAAGAGAGTCGATCAGGCGCCCATAGGCCCGCCACAAACGCTCGGACTTCACCTTCCGAGGGTCGCCAATGATGACCGCCTTCCCGCCGCCGAGGTCGAGACCGGCGGCGGCCGCCTTGAGCGACATCGCGGCGGAGAGGCGAAGCACGTCGTGGAGAGCCGCGTCCTCAGACTCGTACGGATAAAAGCGAGTCCCGCCGAGGGCGGGACCTAGAGCTGTCGAGTGGATTGCGATGATGGCCTTGAGCCCCGAGGCCGCATCGGATCCGAATACGACCTGTTCGTGGCCAGTGAGCGCGTGGAATACCCCCAACGCCGGCTCCTTTCGCGAGGCAACGGAACGGGCGCGAGTGTACCCCGGGAGGGTTTCGGGCGTCAGGGGAGAGAGGTGGCCTCCCGCCCCCGCCTCCCGCAAGAACCCGCTTGATGCAGCGGGCGCGTCTGGCGGAGGGCGGATGGCTGTTCGGCGTGAACGGAAACGCGCCGGGTTCTCTACCATCACCTAATGGCAAAGGCGGCCTATCTCCGTGTTTACCTACCGGCCGATCGGGTCGAGGAGCCGCTCGTCCATGTGGCCGAGGCCGATGCGAAGAGCCGCGTGCTGACCCGTGGGGAGTACGGCGTCTGGGACGAGTCGGTGCGGGAGGACGCGTTCGTGCTCGAGGACGAAGGGCGGCGTTATGTGTGCCCTCGCTACCCGCGCCTGCGGATGCTCGAGGGCCTGCTCGCCTTCCGTAACGCCTACCGCGGGCCAACTGCCTCGATGCTGGTTCCCGAGGCGACCGCTGCCCGGGCGGCGCGTGAGCTCGATCGCATCCAGGAACGATTCCCCGCAGCGCGCAGCCACATCCTCACGTCACCCTTCTTCGTGCCGCTGCGGTGGTTTGCGGCTTTCGACCCCTCCGATCGTCGACTGCTGGACGACGAGTCTGGGCTGACTATCCGGTATCGAAGCCGGATGCGCGATGCGCTGCGCCGGATGCGGAGGTCGGTGCAGGTACTCGAGGAGGCAGGGTTCGACGACGCGATCGTCGACCAGGTAGCCGACCTGGTGCGATGGATGGAGCAGTTCCCCTCACGCGCCATCCTCGAACTCGACTATGCCGACGTCGCTTCCCTCTTCAGTCGGGCGGAGCTGGCCATAGATGAGTCGGCTGCGGAGGTTGCGGCGAGTCTCAGCGCCCTCGAGGATGGCGACTACGAGGGCGCCGCCGGTCATTACTCCGCGGTGGCATCTCGCTGGGCTCATGCCCAATCATTGGTGTATGCCAACTGAGCCGCCACCTGACGCGCCGTATGTCGACCCGGTCGAGCGCAAGATCCGCGAAGCGATCGATCGGGGCGAATTCGAGGCGCTTCCTGGTGCCGGCAAGCCCATTCCCGACCTTGATCGCCCCTACGAGGCCGCATGGTGGGCAAAGCGGTGGGTCGAGCGAAGCAGGCTCGAAGACGAGGCAGCGGACCTGCAGCGGGTCGTTCGACGCGAGACGCCACTGCTCAGGGCTGCCGTCGACGCCGAGGCGGCATCGCGACGGGTCGACGAGCTGAACCGGGCGATCGCGTCGATCAACCAGCGCCTTGACGAGGCCGACCGGATCCGACCGATATCACTTTGAAGGTCGCTCGATCATTGGCTGACCCTCTAAGGACGTACGCGGATAGGCTCGCCCCGGGATCAACTCTCGGCTTGTCGCAAGCCGAGAGTTGTTGGGACCAGCGACCTATCCGCGCACGTCCTAAGTTCTTCTTTCATGATGAATCCTCGGGCGAGGAGCGCTCAAGAACCGCACCTCGTTTGACCGACTCCAACGAGAGGAACAGGCGGGACCGATGACTCTCGAACGCGGAAATGCCTCTGCGGGTGGCTCGGCGTGAGTCTGCTCCAGAAGTCTGTCGGCTACACCGCTCGTCGCGTGAGCAGGCGGGGGTTCCTGTCCAGGGCCGCCATGGTCGGCACCGCGCTCGCCGTTGCGCCCCAGCGGTTCCTGTTCGAGCCGAGAACCGCGTATGGCGTTGCCTCGCGATCGTTATGCGCCACTTGTTCGACCCTCTCGCCGGGCAACTGCGACTGTGGAGACCTTTGCTGTTCCGGGTGGACCGAGTTCTGCTGCGCCATCCACCCGGAGACCGGCAACACATGCCCGCCGGGCACCGTGCCGGGCGGCTGGTGGCGCGCCGATGGGGCCGGGCTGTGCGACGTGCAGGGTGTTCGGCAGCCCCGCTACTACATCGACTGCAACGCCACGTGCGAGCTCGGGTGCACCAAGGTCAACGACAGCGACGGAACCTGTGGCGCCGCATGCCACGACTTCGACTGCGGCTGCGGCAACGACCGCTGCGACCACCGGAAGACAGCCTGCACCCGCTTCCGCTACGGCCAGTGCAACGATGACATCCCTTACCTCGGCGCCGTGGTGTGCCGCTATGTCACCTGCAGCCCGCCGTGGATTTGGGACCCCGACTGTGCGGCGGGACCCGTGCTGTTCTCCCCCGACACCACCTTCCACGACCGGCCCTGCCTCCACGAGCGCGAGCCGATTCACGCCCGGTTTGCGGGGCAACGCGGCAATCAGATCAGGCTGCGGAAGGGTCCCCGGTTGAAGTCCAAGGTGCGAAGGTTCAGATTCGGTGCCGTGGGCGACCTCGCCGTCTTCGGCAGTTGGGACGGCAAACGCCGGCGTACCGTTGGGGTGGTGAAGGAAGCCGCCTCGGGTGGAACTCCGGGACAGCCGATGAACTGGTACCTGCGGAACACGAACAATGCGGGAGGCGCGAACCTGATCCTCCAGTTCGGGATCCACGGAGAGACTCCGGTCGTTGGCGACTTCAACGGGGATGGGATCGATGAGATCGGCACGTTCCGCGCCGGTGTCTGGAAGCTGCGGCGGTCGCTCGGCCCGAATCCCATCTACGACACGATCAACTTTGGCCGGGAAGGCGATGTGCCGGTTGTCGGGGACTGGAATGGCGATGGCACCGCCACCCTGGGGGTGGTGAGGGGAGACACCTGGCTGTTGCGCAACCCACACGGGCCGGGGTCGGAGGATGTCCGGTTCGAGTTCGGGATTCCTGGCGGCAGGCCGGTGGTGGGTGACTGGGACGGTGACGGCATCGATGGCCCGGGCCTGGTCGTCGGTGAGCACTGGCACATTCGAAGGGATTGGTGGCTCGACCAGACCACCGTGTTCGAGTTCGGAAGGGCGACCGATCTGGTAGCCGTTTGGGGCCGGAAAGTGCCGCGCAAGTGACGGCCTTGGTCATCGTCGAGGCTGTGGTGGTCCTGCTGCTCGCCGTGCTGGTGATCGGTCTATTGCGTAGCCACGGCGAGATACTCCGCGCGCTGCGCGACCTGGGCATCGAACTCGACGAGGCTGACGCGACTGCCGTGCCGCGCCCGTTGCCCCGGCGAACCACCGACAGCCTGGCCGCCGCCGACATCGTCGGGATCACCCCCGAGGGTTCGCAACGAATGGTGGGCGTCGTGGGCGCGCGGCATACGACGATGCTCGCCTTCCTTTCATCCGGCTGTCTGACCTGCGCGAACTTCTGGGAGGCCTTTGGCCGGGAAGAGCTGGCAATGCCAGGCGAGGACACCCACCTGGTGATCGTCACCAAGGGTCCCGAGGCCGAGAGCCCGGCGGCGATCGCGGCGAAGGCACCGCGCCGGATGACCACCGTGATGTCGACCGAGGCGTGGGATCACTACGGCGTGCCCATCACTCCCTACTTCGTCCTCGTCGACGGCCCCAGCGGCCAGATCGCCGGAGAGGGCGCCGCGGCCAACTGGCGCCAACTCGAGTCGTTGATGGCGCAGGCGGCGGCCGACGGTGGGCTGCTCAACCGGGCCACCCGGGGCGGAAGCACCTCCGACCGGCTCGACCGCGCCGACGAAGAACTCGCGGCCGCCGGCATCAGTCCCGACCATCCAAGTCTTCTCGCGAACCGAGCCCAAGACGTCGAGGAAGGGGGCGAATGAATCCTGCCCTGGTGTCCGCCGCGCTGGTGGCCGTGACCGCGGCCATTCGTAGCCACTGGTCGCCCTGAGGAGAGTCGATGCTTTCCAGCATCCATCCGCTCGGTGAGCGGACGAGAGGGAACCGATGGGGAACGACGGCGACGTACTACGTCGTCGGCTCGACCCTTGGTGGCGCGCTGATGGGTGCAGCCCTCGGAGTCATCGGAGCCGGAGTCGCATCGCTCTGGAGCATCTCGGACTCCTTCGCGGTCTGGTCCGTGATCGCGGTTCTGATCGTGTCGGCCCTCCTCGATCTGTGGCACGTGCCCGTACCCTCGCTCGAGCGGCAAGTCGACGAGACCTGGCTGAACCGATATCGAACCTGGGTCTATGGCGGCGGGTTTGGATTCCAACTCGGTACGGGCGTGATGACATTCGTGAAGACGGCGTCGATCTACGCCTTGTGGCTCCTGGTGGTCCTCGGCGGCTCCCCTGTCGGCGGATTGATCGTGGGCGCTTGGTTCGGGCTGGTCAGGGCGTCGGCGCTCCTCACAGTCGGCGGGATAAGGGATCCTGCCGCCCTGCGGAGCTATTTCCGGCGCATGGCGAAACTCGGCCCCGCAGCCAACGCGGTCGCTGTCGTCGGTCCGATCGCGGCGGCGCTCGTCGTGTTGCTGGGTTGGGTCAGACCATGAGGATCAGCAACCTCGGTATCACGATCGAGGCTCCGGTGGGCTTCGACGTCGAGATCTTCAGCCGGCCGGACGAGACGGGTCGCTACTCGGCCGATGCTCCGGCGATCGTTCATGCGGCGAACTTCTGGCTCCCGCGTGAACGGTCCGACTTCGGGCATGAGATGGTGCAGAACATGCGCTTGATGGATGTGTTCCTGGCCGTGATCGAATACGGGTCCGACGCCGCGGGCAAGCGTCTCTTTGCAGCGTCGGGGGTGCCGAAGATCGATTCCGAGAGCCTGAGCCAGGATGCCGTGATGGGCCCCGCCTCCGGCCAGACGGGCACACAGCACTTCTTCCATGTGGGGGATCGAGCATTCAGTCTCTACGCAGTCGTTGGCGCCCATCGGTTGCGGTCACGGTCCGTTCCGCTCCTCGCCGCCCTGCTCGACTCGCTCGAGGTGACCCCCGCCTGAGTCCCGAGGGTGCTCGCGACAGGTCGCCTTCGGTACCCTGACCGGGTGCCGGAACAGAAGAAGCCGACCAGCCTCATCGGCAAGGTGGGGAAAGGGATCAAGAATCCGAAGGCCGCCTGGCGGTACCTGGTGCGCGTCCGCCGGAACCGCAGAATCTCGCAGTCGGCCGGTGGCGATCACATCTCCTTCTACCGCCGGGTGATGGCCGACGACGTGGTGCGCAAGTCGCCCGATGGCGCGGTCGGCACCGAGGATCGCGAGGCGTGGCTCGAGCTGGGCAATCGGCAGTTCATCTACCTTCGCGACCGCGGATTGCGTCCCGACCATCGCATGCTCGAGATCGGGTGCGGCAATCTTCGTGCCGGCTGGCGCTTCATCGAGTTCCTCGGGGAGGGCGCCTACACCGGGGTCGACATATCACCCGAGATCCTTCTCGCCGCTCAGGACACCCTGGCGGAGCAGGGGCTCGTGGCCAAGCGCCCTTACCTGATGATCGTCAACGACATGTCCTTCAAGGCCCTCCCCGACGGCCACTTCGACGTCGTCCATGCTCACAGCGTCTTCTCTCACACACCGATCGAGATCGTGGAGGCGGCACTGAAGGGCGTTCGCCGGGTGATTCGAGAAGACGGGTTCTTCGACCTCACGTACAACAAGAGCGCCGACGGCCGCTACTGGGGCACGCTACGAGAGGACTACTTCTATCCGCTCGAGATGCTGGTGCGGCTGGCCGGAGAGCGAGGGTTCGCGGCCGAGGAGATGGAGGGGTGGGTGCACCCGCAGTCGAAGCTGCGGTTGCGGCCCCGCTAGCGGCCGGGCGGGACGTACCCTCGTTTCGTGACTGCAACCTTCATCGGGGCCTTCGGCATCGCCTGCGGGGTGTTGATCGTGTCGGGCGCCTTCAAGGTCGTGCAACCCGCCGGGGTGGCGGGCGCGGTGCAGACACTCGGCATGAGAGTGCCCCGGTGGATCGGCAGGCTCATCGGGTCGGCCGAGATAGCGGTTGGAGCCGCCGGCTTGTCCGCACCCGGCCCGGTTCCTGCGATCGCGGTGGGTATCGCTTACCTGGCGTTCGCCGCGGTTGTGATGGCATTGATTCGTCGGGGCGAGACATCGTGCGGCTGCTTCGGGCAGATCGAGAGCCCGCCGAGCGGGCTTCACGTGGCGATCGACCTCGCGGCCGCCGCCGCCGCGCTGGGTCACGCCGCGGCGATGTCGCCGACCATCTTTGAGTATTCCCGAACGCTTGGCTGGGAGGCCATTCCTTTCCTCGGGCTGATTGTCATCGGAGTGCTTTGCACCGTGGCCATCCTCACCGTGCTCCCCGCTGTCGTCGCCCAGACGCGGGCGGCGGCCGCGGAGGCCGAGGCGCGCCATGAACGACTCCACCACCACTCGCACGGGACGGATCTCGTTCAGATCGAGAGCCCGTCGGATCCGGGGTGAGCGGGGTCAGGCTGCAGCGAGCGCCGTGAGGGCGGCGTCGAGGGCTGGGTCGGTCTCGAACGTGAAATCCTCCCAATCCGCCGGGATCTCGATGTCGGGGCTGATGCCATCGCGTTCCCAGTCGGCATCGGGGTCGGCCAAGAGCCGGAAGACCTCGGCGGCAATCCACAGCTTCGAACCTCCGGGGAGCGAGAACCCATGCAGGGTCTCGACGTTCCCGGTAGTGGTGGATCCGATCAAGACGGTGCGGTCCCTGGAGCCAAGGATGCCCGAAATGATCTCGCCGTAGCTCTCGGTGTGCTCGCCGATCAGGACGGCAAGGGGAACGGTGGCGGAGTTGTGGATCGGATCGGCGTCTATCGAAAGCTGGCGGGTGTCGTCCCGGCTGGAGTATTCCCCAATGAGGCCCGAGACGAACAGCGACATGATGGGCTCCGCGACGACGCTCGAGCCCCCGCCATTGACTCGTAGGTCGATGATCAGCCCGTCCAGGGGCCCCCACTCCTCGAGAGTGTCGCGGACCTGGTCGTCGATGGTGTTGTCGGCGAACGTCGGGATCATCATGAAGCCGACGCGGCGGCCCGCAGCGTCGGGGATGAGCATCGCTTCGATCGGAATGTTGCCCGTGACGCGGGCGCGCACCGCCGACACCGAGCGGTCGGGTTCCCCGGGAGTGCGAACCGTCATGGTGACCAGGCTGCACTCAGGCCCGCGTAGCCGGCCCGACTGCTGCCCCGGTTCGTCGCCCAGTGCGACCCCATCGACAGCCAGGATGCTGTCGTGCGACTCGATGCCGGCGAGGTCGGCGGGTGACCCCGGGAACACGGTGATGATCGTGATGAGCTGGTCTTCGGGGACGGCGGTCGCCACGATCCCGATCCCCTCGTAGTCGTTGTCGCCGGCGAAGATCTCGTCGGACTCGGCCACCTGGGCCGGGGTCTCGAAGCGCGAGTGCTCATCGCCCAGCGACTCCACCAACCCGTCGAGCCGCTCGTAGAGGACCGCGGTGCTCATGCCGGCGTCGATCTCGGCGCGCAGACTTGCAATGGCGGCGTCCCAGTCGATGCCTCCAAGGTCTGGGTCGAAGTAGGTGTCCCGGAAAACCCGATCGAATGACTCGAGGACCAACAGCTGGCTCGCCGTCGTCAGCTCCTCGGGAGCGATCGTCGTGGACGTGGGCTCCACCGGAGGAGTGGTGGTGATCGTCCGGCCCTCACATTGGGGAGGAATCACCAGGCCCTCGGGGAGCGTGCTGGTCGAACTCGTCGGCGCCAAAGTGGTGGAGGTCGTCGCCGGCGAGGTCGTCGTAACGCCCGTCGCACCAGCGCACCCGGCGATGAGCACCGCCAACGCCAGGACCGCAATTCTTCGCACCGTCGCCTCCCAAGGGGTCCAGCGAGAGTAACGACAGACGTTGGCTAGAGGTTCACGCGGGCAGTCCGTGACTTTGAAGAGGCACCGTGGTTGGAGTGCTCGCGGTGTCCGCTGCCCCCTTCGTCTGCCGGGCTTCTCGCCCGGCAGCCACCTCCCCCGGAGGCCGGGGGAGGACGCTCTTGCGGGTAGCGGGTGGCGGGTAGCGGGCGGCCGCCAAAGGCGGCCGCT
>JBBDMM010000006.1:0-406 GCA_040878325.1 Acidimicrobiia bacterium | reverse complement strand
CCCCCCCCCCCCCCCCCCCGCTTCTGTGGTCAGGGCCAGGATCGAACTGGCGACCTCTGGTTTTTCAGACCAGCGCTCTACCAACTGAGCTACCTGACCGCGTCCGAATTGGACTGGCGGGGACGACGGGATTTGAACCCGCGATCTCCGGCTTGACAGGCCGGCGTGAACTCCAGGCTTCACCACGCCCCCAGCGTGCCCCCAACGGGATTCGAACCCGTGTTGCCGGCTTGAAAGGCCGGCGTCCTAGGCCACTGGACGATGGGGGCCGGCGTCGGGCGAGGATACACCCGACACCTCCATCTCCAGCCGGGAGGCGGCCCGGAGTATATACCCCGGCACCCGAGCACCCTCCGGGGGCGGTTCTCCTCGCCCAAACGCGGTGGATGGGCCCCCGAGGGCCCAT
>JBBDMM010000005.1 GCA_040878325.1 Acidimicrobiia bacterium | reverse complement strand
GAGTCAAGAGTCAAGAGTCAAGAGTCAAGAGTCAAGAGTCAAGAGTCAAGAGTCAGCGAAAGGCGAAGGGCGAAGGGCGAATCCCCGCAGACGCTTCGGCGGCCGAGCGAACGGGCGTCTTGATTCTTGATTCTTGACTCCCGGTTTCGTCCCGCGGCGGATCGGATAGACCCCAGGTTCACTACCGGAGGTCGCACCACATGCAATCTGAGAACGTCAACGTGCTCGAGGACCTGATCGAGACCCTCGAAGACGGCAAGAAGGGCTTCGAGAAGGCGGCGGAACGCCTGGAGAAGGATGGGCGAACCGATATCGCCGGCCGGATGCGCGAATTCTCGCAGGAGCGGGCGCGCTTCTCGCAGGAACTCCGCGACCTGGCTGCCCGCGAAGGCGTCGAGATCAAGGAAGCCGGCTCGATGGCGGGTGCGCTCCATCGTGGATGGCTCACCCTCGCCGACGCCCTGACCGGGGATGACCCTTCGGCGGTGCTGTCGGCCGCAGAGTCCGGCGAGGATCACGCCGTCGCCGAATTCGAGAAGGCACTCACCAGTGCCGAGCTGGGAGAGGCCGCGAACGCCGTTGTCGCCCGGCAGGCCGCCGAGGTCAAGGCGGCCCACGACGAGGTGCGCACTTTCCGCGACCGCTTCGCAGCGTAAAGAGAGTCAAGAGTCGAGAATCAAGATTCAAGACTCAAGACACTCATAGGCTCGGCCCGCCTTAAGGCGGGCCGAGCCGCGTCTTGGCTCTTGGCGTCTTGGCTCTTGGCTCTACCATTGCGCTCGCACGCACCCGGAGGTCACACATTTCGGTTCCCGACCGCCTGGCGTATCTGCGGATTCTCCTGGTTCCGGGGATTCTTGGGATCATCCTCGCCCGCGACTCGGTGGATCATGCGTTCGGAATCGCCGCGGTGCTGATCGCGGTGGCTTCGCTCACCGATTTCCTCGACGGGTACCTGGCACGCCGATGGAAGATCACCACCACCCTTGGCGGCTTCCTCGACTCGATCGCCGACAAGCTGATGGTGACCGGTGCGTTGTGTGGCCTGGTAGCCGCCGATCGTGCCTGGGCGTGGGCGGCGTTCATCATCATCGGGCGGGAGATCGCGGTCTCGGGCCTTCGCGGGGTGGCCGCGATGGATGGGGTCTCCGTCCCTCCATCGATCTGGGGAAAGATCAAGGTCAACGTCCAGTTCATGGCGATCTTCCTCGCCCTGCTGCGGGTGCCCGAGACTTACGGCGGGCTCCATCCGGATGAGTGGGCAATGCTCGCCGCGGTGGCGGTGACGGTCATGTCGGGTTTCGAGTACTTCAGTCGCTTCGCCCGGGTGCTGCGGTCCAACCGCGTCAGTGCCTGACGTTTTCATCACCGGTGGCTCGGGCTTCGTCGGCGGGGCGGTGTTGCGCCGGCTCGTCGCCGACGGACGGCATGTGCGCGCTCTGGTCCGCTCCGACGAGGGGGAGGGGGTCGTGGTCGCGGCCGGGGCGGAGGCAGTACGCGGCGATCTACTGAAACCGGGCGATTGGGCCCGAAGCCTGCGTGGGTGCAGCACGCTCTATCACACCGCCGGTGAGGTGGCGATGTGTGATCCGAAACGCCTCGAGGTCAATGTCGCCGGTACCCGGACGGTGATCGCCGCGGCGGGGCGAGAGGGGGTGGGTCGCATCGTGCACACCTCCTCGGCCGCCACGATCGGAGAGGAACGCGGGACGGTCGGTACCGAGGCCACCGAGCACCAGGGGCATCACCAATCTGCCTACGCCCGATCCAAGCGCGAGGCCGAACAGGTGGCGTTTTCCGATGCCGCCAGCATGGGAATCGATCTGGTGGCGGTCAACCCGTCGTCGGTGCAGGGGCCGGGTCGCACCCACGGGACCGCCCGGCTCTTCATCGGGTTCCTCAACGGGAAGCTCCGTTGGGCGGTCCGCACCCGCCTTCCGCTCGTGTTCGTCGACGATGCGGTGTCGGCGCACCTGCTGGCTGAACAGGTCGGGGTCCCCGGTGAGCGGTACCTGGTGAACGGCTGGTCGCCCACCATCGAGGAGGCGGTGGAGGTGCTCGGCCGGGTCGCAGGAGTGGATCAACGGATCCGCTACCTCCCCGCATGGACCCTGACCGCCGCAGCGACCGTCACCGAGGTGCTGTGGCGAGCCGTGGGCAAGAAACCACCCGTGTGCCGGGCGATGGCCCGCGAGGTTCACCACGCCCACGTCTTCGACGGCAGCAAGGCCGAAAGGGACCTGGGCCTCCGCTACACCCCCCCGGAGGAGTGGCTGGCACGCACGGTGGAGTGGTATCGGAGCCAGGGACTGCTGCCCCGGTCGTGAGACTCTCGGGACTCTCCCGAGGCGGGATGCGCAGTCCCGCGATGCGCAATGCGCAACGCGAGACACCCTTCACGCGCGGCGCATCGCCCATCGCGAGGAACCCCGCCACGCGCCGCGCATTGCGGATTGCGAGGAACCCCGCCACGCGCAGGCTCATCGCGCGTCCCCCTACTCTTGCTCGCGTGACGGCCCCGCTCGAGGCGCTGGCCGCCGTTTGGCGCGACCGGCAACCGATCGATACCCCCGGGCACCTGGTGGTGCCGGCGCCCTTGCGCGCCCTCTTTCTTGCCGGACTGGCCGCCCGGGCCGACGGGCCGGTGCTTGCCCTGGTCCCCGGCGAGCGTGACGCCGAGGATCTCGCCGACGATGTCGAGCTCTTCGTCTCCGACTCCCTTTTCCTGCCGGCCTGGGAGACCCTGCCCTTCGAGCACGTGTCGCCGAACGTCGGCACCATGGCCGCCCGGGCGGCGGCGCGCCATGCGCTGCGGACCGGTGGGGCAGGGGTGGTGGTGGTCGCCTCGGTGCGGGCGGCGATCCAGCGTGTCTCGCCCTCGCCGACCGACCCGGTGGTCCTCTCGGTTGGCGACGAGGTCGACTTCGACTCGCTCGTGAACCGGCTCGCCGAAGCCGGCTACGACCGCACCGACCGGGTGGAGACTCGCGGTGAGTTCGCGGTCCGCGGCGGGATCATCGATCTGTACCCGGCGCAGGGTCGGGAACCGGTGCGGATCGACTTCTGGGGCGATCGGGTGGAGGAGATCACCACGGTGTCGGTCACGACCCAGCGGTCGGCAGAGAAGCTGCCGCGGGTGACGGCCTTCCCGGCCCGTGAGGTTCGTCCCGGCCCCGAGCTGGCGGAGAGGGCCCGGGCCCTCGTCGACCGCGAGCCATGGGCCGCCTCCACCTGGGATCGGATCGCCCAGGGTGCCTCGTTCCCTGGCATCGAGTCGTGGCTTCCGTGGCTGGCGGACGAGGTCTCCGCGATCGATGAGGCCCGGTCGACCGTGGTGCTGTTCGAGCCGCCGCGGGCACACGATCGTGCTCTCGACCTGACCCGCGAAGAGACGGAACTCGCCGTCGTCCTGGCGCCGACGTGGGGCACCGGCGCCCCCGAGGCGGGCGAACACCCCGATCTGTTCCTTCCACTGGACGCCGCCCTTCCGCCCGACCGACTGCTCGAGGCCCCGGCGATCGCCGCTCGCCCCGGCGAGGAGGCGCTCACGATCGGGGGGTTCGACGCCGAACCGGGCAATCCGGAATCGGTTGCCGCCGGGATCGGCCGCCTGGTGGCCAAGGGGATTCGGGTCGTCGTCGCGATGGACGGGGAGGGACCGGCCGACCGGGTGGCGCGGGTCCTGGCGGAGGAGGGCCTGGTGCTCCCCCGAGATTCGAGCAAGGGGTCCGCCGTCATCTCCCGCGGGATCCATCGGGGATTCGTCTCCCCCGACCTGGGGGTGGCGGTGCTCGGCGAGCAGGAGATAGCCGGCCGCCGGCGGTCCCACCGTCGGGCACATGCCGTCCCGCGAGAGGTCTCCCCGTCCTACGGAGATCTGCGCCCCGGCGACTTTGTCGTCCACCACCACCACGGGATCGGTCGATTCGAAGGGTTGGTCACCAACCGGCTCGGCGGCATCGAACGCGACTATCTGCTGATCGCCTACGCCGGCCAGGACCGCCTCTACGTTCCGACCGATCAGTTGGCGGCAGTGAGGCCGTACACCGGGGGCGAGTCGCCCCGGCTGAGCCGGATGGGTGGGGCGGATTGGGAGCGCACCCGGGGCAAGGTGCGCAAGGCGGTGGCGGCGGTCGCCGAGGAAGTGGTCGCCCTCCACCGCCGCCGGGCGAGCATCGCCGGGGTCGCCTTCGGGCCGGACACGCCGTGGCAGCGCGAGGTGGAGGCATCCTTCCCGTTCGAGGAGACTCCCGACCAGTTGACGGCCATCGCCGATGTGAAGGCCGACATGGAGTCGGATTCGCCGATGGACCGCCTGGTGTTCGGCGACGTCGGCTTCGGTAAGACGGAGGTGGCGATCCGGGCGGCCTTCAAGGCAGCGCAAGAACCCAAGCAGGTGGCGGTGCTGGTGCCCACCACCCTGCTGGCGCAGCAGCACTTTCAGGTGTTCTCGGAGCGGCTCGCCGGTTATCCGGTGCGGGTCGAGATGCTCAGTCGCTTTCTGACTCCCCAGCAGCAGAAGGCGGTCGTCCAGGCAATACGGGATGGCAGTGTCGACATCGTCATCGGCACCCACCGTCTCCTCAGCGACGACATCGCCTTTCGCGACCTGGGTCTGCTCGTCGTCGATGAGGAGCAGCGGTTCGGGGTGACTGCCAAGGATCAGATCAAGGCGCTGCGGTCTTCGGTGGACGTGCTCACCCTCACCGCCACCCCGATTCCGCGGACCCTCGAGATGGCCCTCACCGGCATCCGCACCGTGAGCCGCATCTCGACACCTCCCGAGGACCGCCACCCGATCCTCACCTTCGTCGGCGCCTACGACGAGTTGACGGTGTCGGCGGCCATCCGGCGCGAGATGCTGCGTGAGGGGCAGGTGTTCTACGTGCACAACCGCATCCAGTCGATCGACCATGCGCTTACCCGGTTGCGGGCGCTGGTGCCCGAGGCGCGATACGCCATCGCTCACGGGCAGATGAGTGAGGGCCAGTTGGAGCAGGTGATGCTCGACTTTTGGAACGGGGAGTACGACGTGCTGGTGGCCACCACGATCATCGAGTCCGGACTCGACCTTCCCCAGGTGAACACCCTCATCGTGGAGCGCTCCGACCTGCTGGGGCTCGCCCAGTTGTATCAGCTGCGCGGTCGGGTGGGCCGTTCATCCCAGCGGGCATACGCCTACTTGTTCCATCCGGAGGAGCAGCGGCTCACCGAGGAGGCATACCGGCGTCTCGAGGCGATCGGAGAGTTCAGCGACCTCGGCTCGGGGTTTCAGCTCGCGCTGCGTGATCTCGAGATCCGCGGTGCGGGCAGCGTGCTCGGCAACGTTCAGTCGGGTCACATCAGCGCGGTCGGCTTCGATCTCTACATCGAGCTGGTCGCCGAGGCGGTGGAGGAGCTCCAGACCGGGGCGAGCCGCGAGAAGCCCACGGCCGAGGTTCGGATCGAGTTACCCGTCGAGGCGCATCTCCCCGACGATTACGTGCCCGACCAGGACGCCCGCCTCGAGGCCTACCGGCGCCTCGCCGCGGCGACGACCAACGACTTGATCGACGATGTGGTGGTCGAGTGGGAGGACCGCTACGGAGCCCTTCCCGAAAGGGCGCGGGTGCTCATCGAGATCGCCCGGCTCCGGGTCGAGGCGTTGCGGGTGGGGATCACCGAGATCGTCGCGATGCGGCGCGAGGTGCGCCTGGCCCCCATCACGCTGACGGCATCGCAGGAGGTGCGACTCGAGCGAGTCTCGAGCCGGGCCGTGATGCGGGACCGGTCGCTGTTCCTTCCGCTGCCGCCCGAGGCGCCTGCGGCGCGGCTGGCCGACTTCGTTCGTACAATGTGGCCCCCCGAAGACGGATGAACCCTTGCGCCGCACCCTGACCTTCATAATTGCCCTTGCTGTCGTCGCCGCCGCCTGTTCGAGCGGCTCGGGAGCGCAGGTCGCCGTCGTCGGTGACACTGTGATCGCCGAAGGCGACCTCGGCGACCTGTACAACACGGATTCACTGACGATTGACGCCGGGGTGCGTTCCACGCTGTTCGGGATGATCGCCAAGGTCGTCCTGGTCGACGCCCTTCGAGCCGAGTTCGGCGAGGAGTTGGACGAGACGGAGATCGACGGCGTCCACCAGGCGATGGTCGATCAGATGGAGGCCGAGGGCCTGCAACCGGCCGAGTATCTGGGTGTGCCGAACGCCGGGCCCGAGATGCTGCGCCACAACGCCGAGGTGGCGGTATTGCGCGAAGCCGCCCAGCGCAACCTCACCTCCGATCCTGCGCTTGCGGAGGCGATCCTCGCCGACCCCGCGGCGATCACGACCGTGTGCGTCAGCCATATCCTCTTGACCACGATCGAGGATGCACAGGAAGCACTCGATCGCCTCGAGGACGGGGAGGACTTCGGGGCCCTTGCTACCGAGATCTCAACCGACTCGTCGCCGGAAGGCGATCTGGGTTGTCGCCTCGCCAACCAATATGTTGCCGAGTTCGCGGTGGCCACACTCGAAGCCCCATTGGGTGAGCCGGTGGGCCCCTCGCAGTCGCAGTTCGGGTACCACATCATGCTGGTCCGCGAACGCACCACCGCGACCCCCGAAGAGGTGGCCGCCAACCCGCGTGACTACATGGCTGCGGCCGACGTGAACGAACTGTGGACCGCCTGGCTCTCCCAGCACCTCCAGGACGCGGTGGTCGAGCTCGACCCGAAGTACGGGTCGTGGACCGCCTTCGGGATCCTGCCGCCAAGCGAGTGAGCACCGTTCGCATCGTCGGTCTCGGCCCGGCGGGGCTGGATCGTCTTCCCCCGTCGGTCGTCGACGTGCTTCTCGACCCTGCGGTACCCCTGATTCTCCGGACGGTGGCCCATCCCGCCGCCGCCGACCTGGCGGCGCGGCGCCCGGTGATCGCCTGCGACGACCTCTACGAAGCCGGAGCCGACTTCGAAGGGGTCTATCGGGCGATCGCCGACCGGGTTCTCGCCGCGGCCGCCCAAGGCCCGGTCACCTACGCGGTTCCCGGAAGCGCCCTGGTGGGGGAGCGGGCGGTGGCACTCCTCCGGGCCGAGGCGCCCTCGATTGAGCTGCATCCGGGGGAATCGTTCCTCGACCTCACCTTCGCCCGCGTCGGGTTGGATCCGCTGGCGCGTGGCGTGCAGGTGCTCGACGCTCACGATCTGCCTGCGCCGCTGCTGCTCCACCTGCCGACGGTGTTCGCCCAGATCGACGGTCAGGGTGCCATCGATGCGGTGCGCGACTCGCTGCTCGCGCTGCTGCCGCATGACACCCCGATCACCCGGCTGGCCGATCTCGGCGCATCCGAGGAATCGGTGACGGTGCTCACTGTCGAGGATCTCCGCGAAGAACACTGTGGTCTGCGGGTGTCGCTCTTCCTCGACGTGGCCGCTCCAGGATGGCCGGGTCTGGTGCAGACGAATGCTCGGCTGCGGGCGGAGTGCCCGTGGGATCGCGAGCAGACCCACCACAGCCTGGCCAAGCATCTGCTCGAGGAGGCCTATGAGGCGCTCGAAGCGATCGAGGCCCTGCCTGCCGGCGCACCGGGGGGCGAGGTGGATGTGCCCGGCTACGTCGATCTCGAGGAGGAATTGGGCGACCTGCTGCTGCAGGTGGTGTTCCACGCGACGCTGGCGTCGGAGGCGGGGATCTTCGGCGTGGAGGAGGTGGCCGAGTCGATCCGCCGCAAACTCGTCGCCCGTCATCCCCACGTGTTCGGCGATGTCGACGCGACCACCGCCGAGCACGTGATGGCCAACTGGCAGCGGCTCAAGCAGGACGAGAAGGCGCGCGAGTCGCTTCTCGACGGGGTCCCGGTCGCGCTCCCGGCGCTGGCCCGGGCCTATGAGTTCCAGAGTCGGGCCGCAGGGGTCGGGTTCGACTGGCCCGACCTCGACGGGGTCATCGCCAAGGTGCACGAGGAGATCGCCGAGGTGATCGAAGCCGCGAGACAGGCCGATGCCGACGAGATCGCATCAGAAGTCGGCGACCTCTTGTTCTCGGTGGTCAACCTGTCCCGCCGTCTCGGCGTCGACCCCGAGCAAGCCCTCCGCGCCGCCACCACCCGCTTCGATCACCGTTTCCGAGCCATCGAGACCGATGGCGATGTGGAAGGGATGTCGTTGGACGAGATGGACGCCAAGTGGGAAGAGGCGAAGAAGAGTCAAGAGTCAAGAATCAAGACCAGAGGCAAGCCCACGACTCTTGACTCTTGAATCTTGACTCTTGACTCTTGAATCTTGACTCTTGATTCCCATCCGACGGGATCAACAGTTGGTGCTTCCGATTTGCCCATGACCCGTGATACCTTCATCTGACCAGGAGGGCCCGTGACGACCATCACATCGATCCGGGCCCGCGAGGTCCTCGACTCCCGGGGGAACCCGACCGTTGAGGCCGAAGTCTTCCTTGCTGGCGGAAGTTTCGGTCGTGCGGCGGTTCCATCGGGGGCATCGACAGGGGCGCTCGAGGCTGTTGAGCTTCGGGATGGTGGAGACCGCTTCGGCGGCAAGGGCGTGACGCGGGCCGTCCAGAACGTCAACGAACCCATTGCCAAGCTGCTCGTCGGCATGGATGCGCTCGACCAGGAGTCGATCGACGTCGCCATGTGCGATCTCGACGGCACCCCCAACAAGGAGAAGCTCGGGGCGAACGCCATCCTCGCCGTCTCCCTGGCGGTGGCCCGGGCGGCAGCGTCGTCGGTGGGCATGCCCCTCTACCGGTACCTCGGAGGGCCCTCAGCCCGCACCCTCCCGGTGCCGATGCTGAACGTTCTCAACGGCGGCGCCCATGCCTCCAACTCGGTGGAGGTCCAGGAGTTCATGCTCGTGCCCGCCGGGTTCGGGACCTTCCGTGAGGCTCTTCGGGCGGGGGTCGAGATCTATCACGTCCTCCGCAAGGTGCTGGCCGGACGAGGTCTTTCCACCAATGTCGGCGACGAGGGCGGGTTCGCCCCCGACCTCGCCGCGAACCGCGACGCGCTGGAGTTGCTGCAGGAGGCCACCGCCGCGGCCGGCTATGAGGTCGGCACCCAGGTCGCCTTCGCCCTCGACGTGGCCGCCACCGAGCTCTACCGCGAGGGGCGCTACCACCTCGAGGGCCGCTCACTCGAGGCCGAGGAGATGGTCGACTACCTGGCCGGGCTGGTCGCCGACTTCCCGATCGTGTCGATCGAAGACGGGCTGGCCGAGGCCGATTGGGAGGGTTGGGTAGCACTCACCGAGCGCCTCGGTGACCGCATCCAGCTGGTCGGCGATGACATCTTTGTGACCAGCGAGCCCATGTTGCGGCGCGGGATCGACTCCGGTGCGGCCAATGCGATTCTCATCAAGGTCAACCAGATCGGAACGCTCTCCGAGACGCTCCACACGATGCAGCTCGCCGAGCGATCGTCGTATGGGCGGGTGGTGAGCCATCGCTCGGGGGAGACCGAGGACACCTTCATCTCGCATCTGGTGGTCGCGACCAATGCAGGCCAGATCAAGACGGGTGCACCGGCGCGGGGCGAGCGCACCGCCAAGTTCAATCAGCTGCTGCGGATCGAGGAGCGCCTCGGCACCGGTGCCCGCTACGCCGGCATGGCGCCATACCCGCGGTGGTCGGCATGAAGAAGGAAGAGAGGCGTGGCTTCGGGCTCGGATCCTTCTTGATCCTCGCGTTGATCATCGGCCTGGTCGCCGCCGCGGCGGGAGTCCTGCCGTTCCGTCAGATCATCGCCCAGCAGCGCTCGGTCGATCTGGCCCAGCAGCAGCTCGACGCGTTGATCGAAGAGAACCGTCGACTCGAGCACCAAATCGCCGCCTTGCAGTCACCCCAGGAGGTCGAACGCCTCGCCCGCGAGCAGTTCGGACTGGTGCGGCCCGGCGACATCGCCTACGTGGTCGTGGTCCCACCCGGCACCGAATCCGACGATCCCCAGATCGAAGTAGACCTCGGCACCTCCACCCCGTGGTGGCGCAACCTCTGGGATTTCATCACGGGCAAGGATCTGGTCGAGAAGTAAGCCTCGCGGGGCCGCGATTGGCGATTGGCGATTGGCGATTGGGCAAGCCGGTACTTCTCTTGACTCTTGGCTCTTGATTCCCGCCTTACTGTTGTCTCCGTGAACCAGGACCGCGCTTTCGTTGAAGCCCAACTCGAGCGTTCGGTGCGTTCCGAGGTCGAGGTGGTGGCGCGGTGCCATCTGGCGATGCCGGTGGTCATCGGGGTGCCGCCGTTTCTCGATGATGGGACGCCGTTTCCCACTCGCTACTGGCTGACCTGTCCGCTCGCTCTACGGCGGATCGGGCGGATCGAATCCGTCGGCGGGGTGGCGGCGATGGAGCGCCGGGCGGCGCAGGTTCCCGAATTCGGCAGGCGCCTCGACGAGGCCCACGAGCGATATGCCGCCGAACGAGATGCACTTGTACCCGAGGGCACGAACCCGAGACCGAGTGGGGGAGTGGGAGGTGCTCGGGTGGGCGTCAAATGCCTTCACGCCCACTACGCCGACCATGCTGCCGGCAACCCGAACCCGGTTGGGGAGGTGACGACGCCCTGGGTCGAGCCTCTCGACTGCACCGTCACATGCGTCGTCGCCACCGACGGCGGGGCGGTCCGCAATCCAGAGTGGCGGGAGCCGGCGTGAAGGGTGCGATCGATATCGGTACCAACACCGTCCGCCTTCTCGTGGCCGACCTGGCTGGTGGCAGGCTCGTCGATGTCGAACGACTCACCGAGATCGTCGGACTCGGCCGCGGCGTCGACGCCACCGGCCGCTTCGACCCCGGCCGGGTCGAGCATGCCCTCGCCGTGCTCACGAACTATTCCGCGCGGCTGCGCTTCCACGGCGTGTCGCAGGTCCGGGCCGTCGCCACTTCGGCAACCCGTGACGCCGAGGACGGGTCCGAATTCCTCGATCGAGTTGCCGCGGTCTTGGGGTTCCAGCCGGAGCTGATCGACGGCGTCGAGGAGGCGGCCCTGTCGTTTCGCGGTGCCGTCGCCGCCCTCCCGGGCGATCACCCGACTTTGGTCATCGACCCGGGCGGGGGAAGCACCGAGTTCGTGCTCGGCGCTGGAGGCCCCGACTATTCAGTGAGCCTCGACATCGGCTCGGTCCGGCTCACCGAGCGGCTCTTGCCGGAACGACCGGCGTCGCCCGACCGGGTGACGGCGGCGACGGAGGAGGTGGCCGAGATATTCGGGTTGGTCCGCTTGCCGGCTGTGCCGGCGCGGGTCATCGGGGTGGCGGGAACCTTCACTTCTCTCGCGGCCATCTCGCTCGGCCTCGACGCCTACGACCGCGAGGCGGTGCACGGGTCGACCCTTACCATGGCGGACCTCGACCGACTGGTCGACCGTTTGGCCGGACTCACCGTGGAGGAGACCGCAGCCATCCCGTCGCTCGAACCGAAGCGCGCTCCGGTGCTCTTGGGCGGAGCGATCGTGGCCCGGGAAGCGGTACGGGCGTCGGGCCGCGACTCGGTGACCGTTTCCGAAGCGGACCTGCTCGACGGGATAGTCCGCGGACTCGGTTGATCCGGAGCGACCAACATCGCCTTTGACGGACTCGCCCACCGACTGGCTTCTTGGCGTCAGCGCAGAGTGCACAATTGCATGGACAAGCGAGAATTGACCATGCTCGCATCCGACAAGCGTGGAGCGCTCCGCATCCTTGTTCTGATCGCTTCTGCGCTCATCGTCGTGGGTGCGATCCTGGTTGTTCTGCAGGGGTCGGGTGCGTCGCAGCGCGGGTTCCACGGCTCGATTGCACTCATGGATCGCATCAGTGCAACCGACGCCGTTGTCGTTGTGGACCTAGGTGAGCACCGAGACGGTCCCCGAGAGGGAGATCGGCTGGTGGACGCCACGGTGCTATCGGTTCCGTACCAGTTCGGGGGGTCGGGGTCTCGATTCCCGACCCTCCAGCCGGGAGACGTCCTCACGATCGCAGATCGCCTTGAATTTGGCACCCATTCCCTGACCTCCGTTCCCGAAGGCGACGTTGTTCTGCTCGTTACCTACCACGGCGAGGACTCCTTCGCCCCAGAACTGATCGGCATGTGGCACCCCGATGTGGTGGCTAGGGACACTGCGGATGGCCTCGAGTTCTTCGGGGCCGCCGCGAGATCCGGTCACTATGCCGATGAAGTTGCATCGCTACGTCGGTACCTCGTCTCTATGGACTCAGGCGACTTGGACCTGTCTCGACACGCCAACGAGGAGGTCGCCCTCTTGACCTCCTGGGTTCAGGAGCTACGCGAAGGCGCCGGACTCGGCGGACCGATCAGCACGGCCTTCCTCGCACCCGAGCGGCGGCAGTTCGATGCAGAGGTGGCGTGGGACGACGAGGGATAGCCCCGTACTTGCCGAATCCGAGTAGACGCTCCCGGTCGATACGCCATCAGGTGTACGAGTGGGTACGGTGACGAGGTGTCCCGCACCAACATCGAAATCGACGACGATCTGATCGCGCTGGTTATGCGGCGTTACCGGGTCAACACCAAGCGCGCCGCCGTGGACCTGGCCCTGCGCCTCGCCGCCGGCGAGGCGCTCACCTCCGAGGAGTTTCTCGAGATGGAGGGGATGGGCTGGGAGGGCGACCTGGAGGACTTGCGCCGCGATCGCGTCGGGTTCGGGTGAATGCTCCCTGAGCTGCTGGGCTGGCGGGGATCGTATGATCGGCGGCCATGGGCTCCGACGTGCTCTCGAACTTGGACTTCGGCAAGCGAGAACAACCTGCTGCCGATACCGACCTGCGGACGCAGCTCACCGAGTGGCTCGGTTACCAGCGGCACGAGTTCACGAGAAAGCTCCGTGATCTGACGCCGGCACAGTTGGTCGAATGGTCGGTACCGCCCGTTGAACTTTCCGTTCTGGGTCTCTTCCGGCACATGGCGCAAATGGAGCACGTGTACCTCTCGTGGGGTCTGGGCGGCGGCGACCGGGTCGATCACTACGGCGACGACGACTACGCCGGAGGATCGGTCGCCACCATCGACGCCGATCTCAGGCTCTATTTCGACGAGCTTGCGAAGGCCGATGTCGCCATCGTCGCCCTTGCGGACCTCGACGCGGTGGGAAAGGGCCACGGCCGGCCGCTCGGTGCGGTGCTGATCAAGATGGTCGATGAGTACGCCTTGCACAGCGGCCAAGCGCACATGCTGCGGTTCGCTGCGCTAGGCGAGATCATCCGCTGAGAGCGAACCTCACAGCGCCACCTCTCCCTTCTCGGTGGCAACCACCACCGAATTCACTCCGGGCGGGCCTGCGGTGACCGTGATCGGGAGCACGTGGACTCCGAGGCGCTCCTCGATGAGACGGGGGTTTCCGCTGAGGTCCACGGCGGCGATGCCGGTGGGGATCACCCGATGCTCGGCCAGGGCGCGCCCGGGATGGGAATCCGCCTCCACCTCCCACTCGATGAAGAACGGCAGGCGTTCGGGTCCGAACATGTCGTCCACTCCGACGAGCCGCCACGACAGCACCTCGCCGTCGGGGCGGGTGCGGGTCATCGGGATGGCGGCGAGGCGGAGGCGCCGGGCCTCCTCGTCGGCATCCTCGGTGCGGAGGCATAGCGCCGCCGGCACCAACCCCGGCCGTTCGGTGGCTGCCGCCCACTGACCCATCGGGCTCTGCGCCGCCTCCACCGGGTCGATCACCGCCATCAGTTCCAGGTAGGCGGTGCCGAGCGGGACGATGCGGTTGCCGGTGCCGTGACCGGGGTGCCGTCCGCCCGCGACCGAAGCGAGGCCGTGGGTCTCGAAGAGCACGTCGGCGGCCCGGTCGAGGTCCTCCACAACGAAGATCACGTGATCGATCGAGATCATGACCTGAGGCTATCTACAGCCGGCGGGCTTCGACGATTCGTTCCAGGAACTGCTGGGTGCGGGGGTGCTGGGGCCGGGTGAAGATCTCGGCGGGAGGCCCCTGTTCGAGCACCACCCCGGCGTCGAGGAAACACACCCGGTCGGCGACGTCGCGGGCGAAGCCCATCTCATGGGTGGCGACGAGCATGGTCATGCCTTCTGTCTTCAGGTCCTGGATCACCGCCAGCACCTCGCCCACCAGCTCGGGGTCGAGTGCCGAGGTGACCTCGTCGAGCAGCATCAGGCTCGGCTTCGAGGCGAGCGCTCGCACGATCGCCACCCGTTGCTGCTGTCCGCCGGAGAGGCGGTCCGGGTACTCCCGTGCCTTGTCGACCAGGCCGAACCGTTCGAGCAAGACCCAGGCGTTCTGCTCGGCCTCTTCGCGTGGGATCTTGTGCGCCTTGCGCGGGCCGAGCGTCACGTTGTCGATCACCCGCATGTGGGGGAACAGGTTGAACGCCTGGAACACGATCCCCATCGTGTGGCGTACGGTGTTGCTGTTCACTCCGGGGCCGGTGACCCTGGTGCCGTCGAGCAGGATCTCGCCCTTGTCGATGGGAACCAGCAGGTTGATGCACTTGAGCAACGTCGACTTGCCCGATCCCGATGAGCCGATGAGGCACACCACCTCGTGGTTGGCGACATCGATGTCGACTTCGCGCAGCACTTCTTTGCCGTCGAACGACTTGCCCACGCCACGGATGGAGAGCTTGGGATCGCTCATGTGCTCATCGCCTGCATTCGCTTCCGCTGTCGATCGGAGTACCAGTCGGTGAAGCGGGCGACCGGGATGCTCACCAGCAGGAACAGCACCGCCGCCGCGATGTAGCTGGTGTAGTTGAAGGTGCGGGCGTTGTAAATGTCGGCTTCACGGAGCCCCTCGCGGACGCCGAGCACGAACACGAGGGCGACGTCCTTCTGGAGACTCACGAACCCGTTCAGCAGCGCAGGGATCACGTTGCGGACCGCCTGGGGCACAATCACATGCCACAGCGCCTGTCCCTGGGTGAGGCCGATCGAGCGTGCCGACATCCGTTGGCTCTCGGGCACCGAGTCGATGCCTGCTCGATATACCTCGGCGGTGTAGGCCGAGTATGAAAAGACCAGGGCCGCGACGCCCCAGAAGAGGGCGCTGTTGGGCACTCCGGGCAGCCGGAGGGACGGGATCCCGAAACCCATGAGCAGGATCAGCAACAGCAAGGGGAGGCCGCGCGCCAGGTCGATGTAACCGATCATCAGCAGTCGCAGCGGCGTGTAGGCGGGGCCTCGTAGTGATCGGGCCATGGCTACCGCCAGCCCGATCACCAGGATCAGGATCTCGGCCACGATGAACATCTTCACGTCGAGCCAGAAGCCGTCGAGGACCAGCGGAAAGCTGGTCTTGAAATGGCCCCAGTTGAAGAACTGGCGCTGCACCGCGGGCCAGTACTGGGAATTGAGGGCAAGAGCGATCAGTAGGCCGAAGACCACGACCGTCGAGATGACGGCGATCCATGCACCCCGACCATTCTCCTCCGACTCTCGCGGCGAGCGCCGGGGCCACAACATCTGTGGTCCCCGGCGCTCGACACGCTCGAGTGGATTCTGGGTCACCTACTCGGAGATGATGATGGCGCCACCGGCGTCCACCAGCCACTGCTCCTCGAGCGAGGTCAGCGTGCCGTCCGCCCGGAGGGCGGAGAGCGCCACGTTGACACAGTCGCGAAGCGGGTTGCCCTCTTCGAACAACATCCCGAACTCATCCGGAGCATCGGCCGGTGCGCCGAACGTCGCCACTACCACACTCCCCGGGATCTCGACCGCGGTGATGTAGTAGGCGGTGGCGACATCGACCACCAGGCCGTCGATCTGATCGGCCTCGAGGGCCGACTTGGCATCGACAGTGGAGTCGTACACCGACACCGTGGTGCTCGGCTGAATCACGTTCTCGATGTAGTCGAGGCTGGTTGTTCCCACCTGGACACCGAAACGAGCGTCCGCCAGATCGGCGAACGTGGTGGCATTGGCGATGGGGTTGTCTGCGAAGGCCACCAGGGCCTGGGCGTTCGAGTAATACGGGTCGGAGAAGTCCACGACTTCATCCCGCTCTGCAGTGATCGTGTACTGCTGGAGGTTGAAGTCGAAGTTCTTGGGGCCCACTCCGATCGCCTCGTCGAATCCCACGCGGACCCAGACGACCTGATCGGCACTGAACCCCATCTCCTCCGCCACCGCGTAAACGACGGCGGATTCGAATCCGACACCGGACTCTGGTTCGTCGAAATTGTCACCGGTGGGAGTTCCTACCCAGGGCGGGAAGGCGGGTTCGCCGGTGGCTACCGTCAACTGGCCGGGGCTGACCAGGTCGAGGTCGGCCAATTCACACGATGCGGCGGCGGGTCCTGTACTCGAGGTGGTGGCGTCGTCGTCTCCGCATGCCACCGCAACGAGCGCCAGGATCATCAGGACGCTCAGCAGTCTCCATCGCACTTTCATGTTCTCCTGTAAGGGTTGCCGGAAGGCTAGCGAGTGCCACAGAGGCTCAATGGCGAGTTACTCCCCGGGCTCGGGGAGGAACTCGCCTCGCGCCACCGCGCGGAGCACCTCCTGGGCGGGCGAGCCCTCGAAGTCGGCACTCAACTCGACCTCGATCTTGAGCACGCCGTGATCCGGTTTCCGGCTGGCCCCGATCCGCTCGAGGGGGCGGAGGATCTCCACGTTGTCGCCCAGAACCCAGCCGCGGAAGGTGTGGATCCCGTTGGCGATGGCGCTGGCGCTGAGGAACTGCAGTAGGTACCCGCCGATTCCGCGATGCTGCTGGTCGTCGACCACCGCCACCGCTGCCTCGGCGACCTCGGGATCCTTGGGGTCGCGGACGTAGCGGGCGACGCCCCAGCCGTCATTGGAGTCGTCGGGGTTCACCGCCACCCAGGCGAAGTGGCTGGTGTAGTCGACCTCGGTGAGGTATTTCAATTCCCTCGCATTGAGGCTCGTGACCGGACGGAGGAACCGGCGATAGCGTGATTCTGGGGACAGTCGGGCCAGGCCCCGGATGAGGGCGTCCTTGTCATCGGCCCGGATCGGGCGGATCAGCACCGACGAACCGTCGTGGAGCGCAACGATGTGCTCGGTAGGGTCGAGTGCCACCCACCCAGGCTATATGCTCCACACCATTGCCCGGGTGGCGAAATCGGTAGCCGCGGCGGACTTAAAATCCGCTGTCCCTCAGGGGGCGTGGGGGTTCGAGTCCCTCCCCGGGCACTGTGCTCCTTCCCGGGCCGACTTCGCCGCCTGCGGCGGCGAACAGACGCTGGTCGGCCCTCCTCCGCCAGATGGGGCCCCAACCCCATGGCGGCCGTGTTGATTCCCGGGCCGACTTCGCCGCCAAGAGGCGGCGAACAGACGCCCTTAGGCCCTGTGTACCGTGATGCGGTGGCTGACAAACGGGGCACCAAGCAGCAACAGACCGTCGATTCGGCGGGGGAGAGGGTTGCGCCGGTGCCCGCTGGCGTCACCTTCCGGAATCTGACCACGCATGTGGACGGGCGCGGGTGGTTGGTGGAGTTGTTCAACCCGATGTGGAAGTGGCACCCGGCCCCCCTCGCCCACGCATATGCATTCACCGTGCGCCCGGGCGTCATCAAGGGCTGGGGCCGCCATGCGCGCACCGAAGACCGCTATGCGGTGCTGTTCGGCGAAGCGGTGCTCGTTCTCCACGACTCGCGCGAGGGATCGCCGACTGAGGGGTTGACAGCCGAGATTCCTCTCAGCGAGTTTCATCGGCGGCTCGTCTCGATTCCCGCCGGCGTCTGGCACGCGTTGGCATGTGTCGGCAAAGGTGACTTCGTGGGCATCAACTTCAAGACAGAACCGTTCGACCACGCCGACCCGGACAAGTACACGCTGCCGCTCGGCACCGACGAGATTCCCTACGACTTCACCAGGCTCAGGGGACGCTGAGCGAAGCCGTCAGGCCGCCGCCCACTCCTTGACCATGCGGTCGAGGGTGGTCAGGGGCACCAGGCCGGAGCCGAGGACGGTGTCGTGGAAGCCCTTGATGTCGAAGCGGTCGCCCATCGACTCTTCGGCCTCGCGGCGCATCCGCTGGATCTCGAGGCGGCCGATCATGTACGAGCACGCCTGTCCCGGCATGCCGATGTACCGGTCGACCTCCCCCTCGATCGTCCCCAGCGACATCGGCGAGTTCTCGAGGAAGTAGTCGATGGCCTGCTGGCGTGACCACCCCTTGGCATGGATACCGGTGTCGATGACGAGCCGTCCGGCCCGCATCGAGTCGGCCGAAAGCATCCCCATCCGCTCCAACCCGGAGGAGTACAGCCCCATCTCGTCGGCGAGTCGCTCGGTGTAGAGGCCCCAGCCTTCGGCGTAGGCGCTGTTGGCGGTGTGCTTGCGGAACTCTGGGATGTTCTCGAGTTCCTGGGCGATCGCCAGCTGGAGGTGGTGGCCCGGGATCCCCTCGTGATAGGCCATCGACTCGATCTCGAACTTGCCCCATCGAGTCGGGTCGGAGGTGTTTACGAAGAACATTCCGGGACGGCTGCCATCGACGGCAGGCCGGAAGTAGAACGCCGTCGGACCGCTCGGGGTCTCGGCCACGATGCAATCGGCTACCGGCAGCCGGCCGAACCAGTCGCCCATCGCCGCCTTCGCCTTGGCCATCGCCTTCTCCGAGGCCGCCACGATGGTGGGGCCGTCCTTGAAGTGGAGCTTGGGGTCGTCGCGTAGTCGGGAGAAGATCTCCTTCAGATCGCTGGTCCCCAGCACTTCGGCGCCCAGCTCGCGGTACTCGTCGGCGAGCCGGGCGATCTGGCCGAGCCCGATCTCGTGGATCTCGTCTGGCGTCAGGCTCGTCGTGGTGAACCGGTTGAGGGTGCGGGCGTAGGTCTGCTCGCCGTCCGGCAGCCAGCACAGACCCGGCTTGTCGTCGGGACGGGCCGCGGGGATCACCTCGTTGGCGATGGTGTCGCGCCAGCGGCTGTACGCAGGCCGCAGCACGTCGGATACGACCTTGGCCATTTCGTCCCGCCAGGCCGCTTCGCCATCCCAGCCGGCGGGGGCGCGCAGGGCCAGGTGGCGGTCCTCCGCCAGTGGCACCGCCAGCATTTGGTCGACCTGCTCTATGGTCTTGGCCGCGGTCGATGCCATAGGGGTGCGGCCGCTCGCCACACCTTGCCGCAGCCGCTCGGCACCGTCGTCGAAGGTCTGCGCCATCGCCCGGAACTTGGCCGGCATCGCCTGGGCGTGCTCGGGAGCGGTCAGCGGCAGCTGGGGGATGACGACGGGGAGCATCGCCTGGATCCCGACGGCATGGTTGACGGCCAACTCGGCCAGCCGGGTCTCATCCATGTCGGCGTTGCTGCGCGCATCGAAGATCATCACCTCGCGGGTGATCCGCTCGTCCTTGCTCAACGAATCCGGGTCGATCGCCTCCGCCTTGTCCGCGAACTCACGTAACCGGCGGATGTTGCGGTCTTCGGCCTCGAGAGAGACCTCTTCGATCTTGTCATCGAAACGATGGTCACCGAGCATGAGCGCCTGGGTCGGGTTCGTCTCGAGGGTGTATTCCCAATAGTCGCGGGCAAGCTGGTCGAGATGTTCGTTCATGGGGCGATGCTATCGCGAGCCCGCGAGCCGCTACCCGCTGCCCGCTGCCCGCTGCCCGCACGAATGAAGAACACTGATGGCGCTCTCTTGCGGAAGGCGGAAGGCGGAAGGCTTACTCCCCAAACTCCCTCCGCCGGATCACTTCGAACGCGTCGAGGGCCTCCGGGTTCGCCAGGGCGTCACGGTTGGTCGTCGGCTCGCCGGCGAGTACCTGCCGCACCGCCTTCTCGACCTTTTTGCCGCTGACCGTGTAGGGGATGTCGTCGACCTGGATGATCTGTCGGGGCACGTGGCGCGGCGTCGTCATCGTGCGGATCCGGTCGATGATCCGTTTCCGCAGGCCCTCGTCGAGCAGGTGCCCTTCGGCGAGTAGGACGAACAGCACCACCTCGACGTCCCCCCCGGCATCTCGTCCGACCGCGATCGAGTCGACGACCTCGGCGATGGGCTCGATCGCCCGGTAGATCTCGGCGGTGCCGATGCGGACGCCGCCAGGGTTCAGCGTCGTGTCGCTGCGTCCGTAGATGATGACGCCTCCCTCTGGCCGGATCTCGATGAAATCGCCATGGGTCCACACCCCTTCGAACTCGGCGAAGTAGGCGTCGTGGTACCTGCTGCCGTCGGGGTCCTTCCAGAACCCGACCGGCATGGATACGAAGGGTCGAGTGCACACGAGTTCGCCCTTCTCTCCGATCACCGGATGGCCGGACGCGTCCCAGGCTTCCACCGCCATCCCCAGGTTGCGCGCCTGGAGCTCTCCACGACGGACGGGAAGGATGGGCACCCCGCCGGCGAAGCAACCGATGATGTCGGTCCCGCCGCTGACCGAGGCCAGCTGAACCCGCGGAGGCAGATGCTCGTACACCCAGTCGAACTGCTCGGGCAGCAGCGGGGCGCCGGTCGAACCGATCCAGCGGATCGACGACAGGTCGGCGACGTCCTTGGGGGTCTGGCGGGCGTTGGCGTTCGCCGCCAGGAACTTGGGGCTCGTCCCAAAATGCGTGATTGCCGCCCGCTCGGCGATCTCCCAGAGGCGGGTCAGCGTCGGGTGGGACGGGCTGCCGTCGTAGAGGACGATCGCGGCTCCCGTGGCGAGGCCGCTCACGAGCCAATTCCACATCATCCAGCCGCAGGTGGTGAACCAGAAGAGGCGGTCCCCAGGTCCGAGGTCGCAGTGGAGCACCTGCTCGGACAAGTGCTTGAGGAGCGTTCCGCCTGCGCCGTGCACGATGCTCTTGGGTCGGCCGGTCGTCCCCGACGAGTACATGATGTAGAGCGGGTGGTCGAACGGCAGTTGGGCGTAATCGGGTTCGGAGGCGTCACCGGCGAGCAGGGCGGTCCAGGCGACGGCGTTCGGGGCGTCGATCCCGCTGCCGACCCGGTCGATCACAACCAGGTGTTCGATCGACGGGATGGAGGCGAGCGCCTGGGTGACCGTGGCGTCGACCCGGTGGACCGAGCCGTTGTACGGGTAGCCGTCCACTGCGATCAGCACCTTCGGCTCGATCTGCCCAAAACGGTCGATGACGCCAAGCGGCCCGAAATCGGGTGAGCACGACGACCAGATCGCCCCGATCGAACTGGTGGCGAGCATCGCCACGACTGCCTCGGTTCCGTTGGTGACCAGTCCGGCCACCCGATCGCCCGGGCCCACGTCGAGCCGCCGTAGCCCCGCCTGCGCCCTGGCAACCCGCGCCCGGAGTTCACCCCGGTTGAGGGTCTCGAACCCGCCCTCCTCGGTGATCGCCACGACGGCCGCCTCGTCCGGGTCGCCGCGCAGAAGGTTCTCCGCAAAGTTGAGCCGGGCTCCGGGAAACCACTCGGTACCGGGCATGCCCTCGCGGCCCAGCACGGCTTGGTAAGGCGCCGAGGAGACCACGTCGGCGAAGTCCCACACTGCCTCCCAGAAGGCTGCCCGGTCGTCGATCGACCACCGCCACAACTCGTCGTAGGTCTTCGGCGCCCCCGGCACGGACCTCATGAACCGCGTCATATTCGAAGCGGCGACCTCCGCCGCCGTCGGCTCCCACAGGATGGACATAGAAGAAGCCTAAGGGGGCCTCGCTGCGCTCGGCCGCAATTGGCGATTGGTAACGTCTCCCCCCAGCCTCCGGGGGGAGTACCCCGAAGGGGGGAGGGGGGCAGCTGACCCTGCGAGGTCTCCCCCCGGCCTCCTGTCAAGACCGGGGACATGGTTGACAATCGTGCGGGGAGATCCTTGACACTT
>JBBDMM010000004.1:48694-104484 GCA_040878325.1 Acidimicrobiia bacterium | reverse complement strand
GACAGCAACCGCTGCCGGGACAACCAAGCCGCCACTAAACCCGGGGCGATTCAAAGGCGGGTTTCCAGCATTCGTCGAGGATGGTGTGTTGGACCTGTTCGACTTTGCCGTTGGATTGGGGTCGTCCGGGGGCGATCAGTCGATGCCGCACCCCAAGGCTGGCGAGAGCTTCGGGGAAGCGGTGGTCGACGAACTCGTTGCCTCGGTCGGTGGAGACCTGTTTGAAGGGCCATCCCCATGAGGCGAGGTCGGCGGCGACCCGCTGGGCGAGGGTGGTGGTGTGGACTGCGGAGGGATTCCTCGCTGTGGTGTGCAGCTCGGCCCACACAAACGATGAAGCGACATCGATAGCGGTGTATTGCCACACCACCCCTGGGGTCTTGGCCACCCCAAGGCGGGCCTCTTTCAACGTTCCGAGATGGAAACAGTCCATCTGGACCAGGTCCCCGGGCTGATCGGCAGCCAGTTTCCCCACCCGAGACTGGTTCCGCTGCGGAAGGGCCACCGCGGCTTGATGCATCCCCCGTGAGGCGGCCATCAACCGCCAGCGACGTTCCCTGGTGTTGAGCTGATGGGCCCGCAGGATCCGCCATACCTGCGACATCGACCCCACCTCGACTCCACGGCTTCTCAGCTCATAGAACAACCGGCGGGACCCCACGGCGGATTCCCCAACGCCAACGAGACCACCTCAGACTCCAGACGCAACCGCTGCGGCGACTTCGCCCGACCCCGACCCGGCCGACCACACAGCCCCTCGATCCCCTCCCGTTCAATCCGATGGACCCAGTCGTAGTAAGTCGAATAGTGGATCCCCGCCCGCCGGCAACCCTCCCTAATCGACGGTGCCGCCACCACCACCGCCAACAACCGCATCCGATGCTGAGCAATAACCTGTTCCATACGCACAGCGGCGCTCCCTTCGGGCCTAGTAACACCCGAAAGGATGCGCCGCTGGCGCGTCACCACCAAACCGTCGGCCAACAACCGCGAGAGATCACCCGAAGGGGGAGGTGGATGCCGAGCGAAGCGAAGGCAGACGAAGGGGGCGCTCAGATCAAACGCGTCTTTGGAGCGTGGCCCCGGATTGCGGGGCCGGAAGGGCCCGTTACCAAAACCTCGCCTCCATCACTCTCCGGGCTCGGCGGGTTACTCGGCGGTATTGCTCGCGGAGGGTGGAGCGGGGGTTGATGTCGTAGCCGAGGGATCGGGCGAGGCGGGCGGCCTCTTCGGCGTCGCTGGGTAGCGAGTCGCGGCCGCGGCCTTCACGGAGGAACAGGCGGTTGCGGGCGGTGGCACAGAATCGGTAGGCGTCGGCCAGCGCGGTCGCCTCGTCGAGGGTGAGCAGGCCGGCGGTCTCGAGGGCGGCGACCGCTTCGAGGGTCGAAGGCGTACGGATCGAGGGGTCGGCGAAACCGTGCTCCATCTGCAGCAACTGGACGGTCCATTCCACGTCCGACATGCCGCCGCGGCCGAGCTTCATGTGGAAGTCGGGGTCCTCACCCATCGGGATCCGCTCCTGCTCCACTCGAACCTTCATCGCTCGGATCTGGCGTCGCTGCTCATCACTCAGATTGGGGGGATGGGCGCGAGCCGCCGCCTGCGCGGCGAACTCGGTACCCAGGTCGGGGTCGCCGGCGGCAGCACGTGCCCGCAGCAGTGATTGGAACTCCCAGGTTTCCGCCCACCGATCCCAATACGCCTCATACGAGTCGAGGGAACGGGCGATCACTCCCTTCTTGCCTTCAGGCCTGAGGTCCAGGTCGATCTCGAAGGAGGGGAGGTCAAGTGAGGAGCGTTCGATCAGGGCGACAAAGGCCTCGACGGCACGGGCCGCCGCCTGGTCGTCTTCGGCGGAGCCCGACCCGCGGAACACCAGCAGGGCGTCGAGGTCGCTCGCATAGTTGAGTTCGCGTCCGCCCCACTTCCCCATGGCGATGACGGCGATCGGGGGGACATCGGCACCGACGGATTCCACTGCCTCATCGAGGGCTGCCGCCACCACGGCATCCGCGGTGTCGGACAGGCGATGCCCCACCTCGTCCACGGTGGCCAGTCCGGCGACGTCGGCGGCAGAGATCACCAGAAGTCGCTCTGCCCCAAACCGATGGAGCGCCTGGGCGCGCGAGTCGGCGTCGCCGCGGACCATCAGCCTCGACCGTGCCTCGGCGGCGAGCGCGTCCCGGTCGGCGATTTCGGCCAGGGCGGTGTCGTCGCCGAGGAGGGGAAGGGTGGGGGGGAGCCGATCGATCAGGCGGCCGGCGAGCCGCGAGGTTCCTAACAACAGGCAGAGCCGTTCGGCCGTGGCCGGGTTGTCGCGCAGCACCGGCACCACCGTGTCGTGTCCGGCCGCGGTCGTCACCAGCAGGCGCAGTTGGGCGAGGCCGAGATCGGGGTCGGGCGACTCGGACACCCAACCCATCATCAGCGGGAGCAATTGCTGCATGAGACGGCTGCGGCGGGAGAGCCCGGTGGTCAGGTCCTGCAGAGCACTGCGAGTGGCTTCCGAATCGGTGAAGCCGAAGGCGGCAGCCTGGCGGTCGGCGCGAGGATCGGTGGCGGCGGAGGCGAACGCTTCGAGCAGCGGGCGGTAGAAGAGCCGTTCGTGGATGGTGCGAACCAGCGAGCGTCGTTCGACGAGAGTCCGCTCGAACCGCGCCAGGGCGGTGTCGGCCGCATCGTCGCGGAGCCCCATTGCCTTGGCGATCCTCGCCCGGCCTTCTGGATCGGACGGAAGGGTGTGGGTCTGCCGCAGGTCGTAGAGCTGAATCCGGTGCTCGACGTTGCGCAACCACCGGTAGGCGTCGGCGAGGTCGAGGGCATCCTGGTGGCGGATGTACTCGCCTTCGCCGAGAAGGGTCAGCGCATCGAGCGTGTTGGCGCTCCGCAGGAGAGGGTCGGCCCGCCCGTGGACGAGTTGCAGCAACTGGACGGCGAACTCGACATCGCGGATGCCGCCCACGCCACGCTTCAACTCGTCATCACCGCCCGCCTCCTGTTCGGTACGCGCCTTCATCGCCCGGATGCTGCGGACCGCGTCGGCGCCAAGCGTGTCAGGAAAGACGAACGGGTCGACCGCATCGAGGAAGGCCCGGCCAAGCGCGGCGTCACCGGCCGCGGGCCGGGCCTTCAGCATCGCCTGGAACTCCCACGTCTCTGCCCACCGCTCCCAGTAGGCGCGGTACGAGTCGATCGAGCGCGACATCGGTCCCGACCGTCCCTCCGGTCGCAGGTCGGCATCCACCCGGAAGGCGATGCCATCGGATACCCGGCGCGCCAGCAGGTCGACGAACGACACGGCGATTCGTTCCGCCTCACCCTGGTCGCCGTCGTGGACGAACACCAGGTCGATGTCCGACGCGTAGTTGAGTTCCCGACCGCCCCACTTGCCGAGGGCGATCACCGCCACCCGGGTCGCCGAGTCGCCGGTGGCCACCTGCAGAGCCAGCCCGGCGGCGGCGTCGGCCACCTCGCTCAAGGCCCGCCCCACCCCCGGCATGTCGAGCCGGCCGGTGAGGTCGAGGGAAGCAATCCCCAGCAGATGGGCGGCCACCCCGCGCCGCAGCGCGTTGGCCGGCTCACCGTCGGCGAAGGTGACGGGAGGCGGCGTCTCCCAGGCGAGGATGTCCGTCGCGTCGTTCCCGAGTGACGATGCGATACCGGGCAGCGCTCGCGAGGCGCCACAGATCGCCACAAGTGCCTCGGCGAGATCGGCCCGGCCGAGTTCCTGCACGGCCTCGAGCAGCGATGCCAACCGCGCCACCGCCCCATCCGGCTCCGGCCCGCCCCGCAAGCCCCGCAGCGCGCTTGGCCCTAACGTCGCCTCGACAGATTCCCAGGAAGACACCCCCGAAGGGTACGGCGCAATGGCTGCCTGGCCGGCATGTCGCCACCTCACCCCGCGTAGTCTTCGGGTCGATGCGTGTTCTTATTGATGGCCGACCGGTGTCCGAGAGCGAGGCGTCTGTTTCGGTGCTCGACTGGGGGCTGCTCCGAGGGTTCGGGGTGTTCGAGGTGGTGCGTATCTACGGGAGCACGCCCTTTCGCCTTGACGCCCATCTCGCACGCCTGGAGCGGAGCGCCGGTGCCCTCGGTGTCCCGATGCCGGGGCGCGGCGACCTGGCTGAATGGATCGCGGCGCTCGCCGAGACAAACGGCGAGGGGCATGTGCGGCTGGTCCTCACTGGCGGCAGCCGCGACCACCCGGCGCTCGCCCCGTCCCGGGCGATACTCATTTGGGAGCCGAACCCGCCGGTCCCGGCCGAGATCCGGGTCATCCCGATGGCGGCACCGTGGCATCCCGCTGCCGATGTTGGAGGGTTCCCCGGGGTCAAGTGGACCTCCTATGCCCCGAACATGGCGGCGACCGACACAGCCCGGCGGGCCGGGTTCGATGACGCCCTGCTGATCGATCGGGACGGGATCGTGCTCGAGGGCCCCACTTTCACGGTCGCCTGGGCCCACGAAGGGCGGCTGGAGACCCCGTCTCTCGACCTTGGCATCCTCCACTCCATTACCCGGGAGGTGGTGCTGGAATGCGCCGAGGACTTGGAGGTTCAGGTCGCGCAGGGGCACTTTCCGGTCGGGCGGATGCGGACCGCTGACGAGGCGTTCGCCCTCTCCACTCTCAAGGAGATCAGACCGATCGTGCTTCTCGGTGAGACCGCCATCCCCACCGGGCCGGTGACGGGCCGGTTCGCCGACGCCTTTGCCGAGAAGGTGGCTGCCGAGACGTAGGGGGTGAGCGAATGGGTCGCTGGCTCATCAGGTCTCAGCCTGTGGCAAGCCGAGACCTGATCCCGGGGCGAGCCCATTCCCTCACCCCCTTAGACTGATCCGCCTCCCGACCCTGGAGACCGACCTTGGAGATTCGAGCGCGGTCGCTCATCGAAAACCCGGACGCCGCCGAGCTGCGGCGGCTCACCGAGGCACAGCCGACCAGCCATCTCACTACCTACGGCAACCTCGACGTGATCACCCATGTGACCGCCCGGTCGAAGCAGTCGACCGTCATCGTCACCGACGACCCTTCCTCGCACACCGACCCCACCATCACCCGTGCCGAGTACGAGGCGCTGGCGGCGCGCCAGGACGAGCACCTGCTCGGCAAGGACGTCGTCGTGCTCGACGGGTATATCGGCGACCATCCCGACGCCCGCGTGCGTACTCGCCTGGTGATCGAGAAGGAGAACGCCAACATCGCCGCCAAGCAGGCGCTGCTCTACTTCCCGGCCGACGACGACGCCGACCCCGAATTCCACGTCATCTATACCCCGTCGCTCACCGCCCCCGGCTACCCCGACGACCGGGTCATCGCCGTGGACCTCGACAACGGGGTCACCCGGGTGTTCAACGCCGACTACTTCGGCGAATCGAAGATGAGCGGCCTCCGCATGTGGGACGCCCTGATGTACCGGCGGGGTGGACTCGCCCTCCACAGCGGGCTCAAGGTGCTCGACGGCGACGGTGGTCGGAGGGTCGGCCTGGTGGTTGGCCTCTCCGGGACTGGCAAAACCACCACCACCTTCTCGCAGACCGGGGGAGGCTCGCCGGTGCAGGATGACTTCGTGGCCCTGTTCCCCGGCGGCAAGGTGTACGGCACCGAGAACGGAACGTTCGCCAAGGTGTACGGCCTGACCCCCGAGTCGGAGCCTGCGGTGTGGCACGGGGCAACCCAACCCGGTTCGTATCTGGAGAACGTGGCGATCGATGACAGCGGCCACGTCGACTTCCATGACAAGTCGCACACCGAGAACGGTCGGGCGGTGATCGCCGCGACCGACATTCCCGGCTTCCTGGCGCCTGCCAACGTCGACAAGGCCGACTTCATGCTGCTGCTCAACCGCAACGCCAGCATCATCCCCGCGGTGACCAGGCTGAATGCCGATCAGGCGGCTGCCTACTTCATGCTCGGTGAGACCCAGGGAACGAGTGCGGGCGGCAAGGCCGAGGCAGGCAAGTTCCTACGCGTGCCCGGCACCAATCCGTTCTTCGCGTATCGCCATGAGTGGCAGGCGAATCGCCTCCGGGAGATCCTCGACACCTGCGACATGGCGGTCTATGTGCTGAACACCGGGCGGGTGGGCGGCGGGGGAGACGACGACCGGTCGAAGAAGGTCACCCCGGAGATTTCGGCCGCCATCGTCGCCGGCATTGCCGCTGATTCGATCGAGTGGGAACTCGACCCGGACTTCGGCTACCTGGTGGCCACCTCGGTACCCGGGGTCGACGACCCCCATGTCCTCCGTCCACGGCTGCTCTACGAGTCCCAAGGCCGCTCTGAGGAGTACGCCGACTTGGTCGAAGAACTTCACGCCGACCGTCGAGCCCACATGGCCAAGTACCCCGATCTCCAACCGGAGATCGCCAACCTGGTGTGAGCGCCACCGAGGCGGCGGCCGCGGTCGATGACCTGTTTCGGCGGGCAGTCGAGAGCCCCGACGAGATCGACGATCCGGTGCTCGTCGACTGGTTGGCCGACGCCTCTGACTCGCTGGGGCCGCTCGTTTCCAGAGAGGATGCCCGGGTGCTGCGGCTGGCGGTCCGCCTCGCCCGCAAACTCGCCGGGTACTGGTCGGAGCGTCGCGACGCCACGCTCCCCGATTGGCGCAACGGAGTGGATGAGGCCCTTGGCTCGCGCGGCTGGGAGGTTCAACTCGACCTCGTCATGAACGCGTTGCGGCATGAACCCGACCCGGGTCTGTTCGAAGAGGCGAAGACCCGTTTCCGCGCCGCCCGGTTCGAGGAGTGGATGGAAGGCGTGGCGTACGAGGTGTGGGCGGCGGGTCGGGACTCCCGTTGAGGGTCAGTGGCGCAGATACCGCAGGAGGACGACGCCGTTGCCAAAGGCCCGGGTTTCCGCCAGCCGGAGGACCAGCATGGTGTCAGGCCGGGAGAACAATGGCTTCCCCCGACCGATGAGGACCGGGTGTACGTAGATCCGAAATTCGTCGATCAGGTCGTGCTCCATGAAGGACACGGCCAGGTCGGAGCCGCCGAGGAGCGGATCGCCGCCGGGTTGCGCTTTGAGTTCCTCGACTTCGGCGGGAACCACTTCCCGGACGATCGTGGTTTTCCAGTCGGCTTGCTTCAGAGTCCTCGAGTACACGAACTTGGGCATCTCCCGCCAGATGCGGGCGAACTCGATCATCGTGGGTGGGTTCGATGGGTTCTCGTCGGCTGTTGGCCAGAATGCCGCCATCAGCTCATGGGTGACACGCCCGCCGAGTAACGCACCCATGGTGGCGATCTCGTCGTTGAAGTGTTGGTGGAGCTCCTCGTCGACCATGTGCCAATCGATTTCTCGGTTCGGTCCCTCGATGAACCCGTCGAGGGACACCCCCGACATCAGGATCAGCTTTCGTGCCATGGCAGCCTCACAGAAGTAGTGCGGCGATTCCGAGGAACCCTCCGAAGCCGATCAGGTCGGTCACGGTGGTCATCAGGATATTCGAGCCGAGGGCCGGGTCCTTGCCGATTCGGTGCAAGAGCAACGGGATCCCGGTGCCGGCAAAGTTGGCGACGACCAGGTTGGCCAGCGACGCCAGACCCAGCACCAAGCCGATCCGGAGCTCCCCGGTGAAGAACCAGGCGATGGCCCCGGAGATCATTCCGACGGCGAGGCCATTCCACAGCCCCACCAAGACCTCGCGACCGATCACCCGTCCCACGATTCGTGAGGGGACTTCGTGGGCGGCGAGGGTTCTGATCACGACCGCCTGACTCTGGGCGCCGCCGTTGCCGCCCATTGACGCGACCACCGGCATATACGCCGCGAGGACCGTCAACCGGCCGATCAGCGGCTCGAACCGGCTGATCGTCACCGTCACCATCAACGCAGTGGCGAGGTTCAGCACCAGCCAGGGGAGGCGGTGTCGCACTGAGGTGGCGACCGGGGTGAAGATGGTCTCCTCGATGCCGGCACCGACCATCGCGGCGATGTCTTCGGTGGCCTCCCGTTGAACGGCCTCGATCACATCGTCGACATCGATGAGTCCGAGAAGCACTCCACGGTGGTCGACGACCGGCAGCGCCAGCAGGCCGTAGCGCTGGAAGATGGCAGCCACCTCCTCGCGGTCGACCTCGGGGCGCACCGCCATCGGACTCGCCACGATCGCCTCGTTGAGGGGTGTCTCCGGGGTGGCGAACACCAGGTCGCGGAACGAGACCACTCCGACCAGCCGGCTGTCGGCGTCGACCACGTAGACGTAGTTGAGGTTGTGCACCCGCTCGTGTAGGCGGCGGAGCTCCTCGATCGCCGCGCCTGCGGTGAGGCCCAGCGGGATGGTTGCCGGGCCCGAACTCATCAGCCCGCCGGCTGAATCCTGCGGGTACCGGAGAAGGTCGAGGATGTCGTCGACCTGCCGGTCAGAGAGCTCATCGAAGATGGCGGTGCGGGCCTCCGCCCCCAGGTGCTCGACGATGTCGGCTGCCTCGTGGGCCTCCAGCTCGGCGACCATCCCCGCCGCCTCTGCCGGATGAAGCTCCTCGAGGAGATCGGCCGCTGCCTCGTCCTGCATCTCCTCGAGGACGTCGGCCGCCTCGGTGGGGGAGAGGTCCGAGATCAGCTCGGCCGCCGCCTCCTCGCCGATCGCCTCGAGAATGTCGGCGGCGTCATGCGGATCTGACTCGGCGAGGGAACTCCACTCCTCCTCGTGCGCCTCGAGATACTCCTCCGCTTCCCGCGGCCGCCGCCGCGCAAGATCGCGAATGGCGAGAGCCAGATCGCGAGGACGACGCAGCCGGAGTCTCATGGGCAGGAGTGTAAGGGGGGACCTCGCTGCGCTCGGCCCCGCAATTCGCAATTCGCAATTCGCAATTCGACGGAGCGGGGCCTCTCGTCGCTGGGCCTGCAATGCGCGATGCGCGATGCGCGGACGGCCGATCGCACTCGGGGAGTCCGACCGACCAGCGTCTGGCTGGTGGCTGGTGGCTGGTGGCTGGTGGCTGGTGGCTGGAGGCTGGAGGCTGGAGACTGGAGGCTAAGAAATAGGCCCGGGGCCATCGCTGACCCCGGGCCTATTTCAGTGGGTGGCAGGCCCTTGAGGGGGTCACGAGGACCTGCGCAGGTGGTGCCAGTGGCACCGAGGGCGGCATGCTAGCCAGAGGCAATCCGAGGGCAACTCAGTCGATGGTCGATGGTCGATGGTCGGTCACCGCCATCGCTCGCCGATAGAACTCCATCGTCGACGGCGGATGGCGGAAGGCCTTCTTGCTGGAGGCTGGAGGCTGGAGGCCTACCCTTTTGGCTCTCGCGGCAGATCCAAGACTCGCTCACCAATGATGTTGCGCATGATCTCGTCGGAGCCGCCGGCGATCTTGACTCCGGGGTAGCCGAGGAAGGCGAGGCCCCAGGTGCCCCCGGCGAGGGCGTCGTTGCCAAGCAGCATTCCCCGGGGGCCCTGTACTTCGACTGCGAAGTTGGCGAGGCGTTCTAGCAGGCCCGAGAGCAGCAGCTTGGCGGCGGACCCCTCGGCAGTGGGGATCTGGCCCTGGGCGAGTTTGGCGATGATCCGGCCGGCGTGCTGCTGGAGCACCATGGTCCTGATAGAGAGGTCCGCCAACTGGTCGCGGGTGGGGCCGGTAAGGGCGTCCCTCCCTGTGGCCCGGGCGACCTCGGCCAGCAGACGGGCGAGCGCATCGGATCCTGACGAGCCGGCGAGGCCGCCGACGGCACCGATCGAGGTCCGCTCGTTCATCAGCGTGGTGAGCGCCACCGACCACCCCATCCCCGGACCGCCGATCAAGGCGTCATTCGGCACCCGGGCTTCCGACATGTAGACCTCGTTGAACGAAGCGCCCCCGGTCATCTGGCGCAGCGGCCGTACCTCGACCCCCGTTTGGTCCATGTCGATCCCGAAGTACGAGAGGCCGTTGTGCTTGGGGGCGTCGGGGTCGGTGCGGGCGAGCAGCATCCCCCACCTCGAGAAGTGGGCACCACTGGTCCACACCTTTTGCCCGTCGACCACCCATTCATCGCCGTCACGGACCGCCCGCGTCTGCACCGAGGCCACGTCGCTGCCGGCGTTCGGCTCGGAGAAGAGCTGGCACCAGATCTCCTCACCGCGCAGCATCGGAGCCAGCCAGCGGTCCTTCTGCTCCGACGTACCCCACGAGAGGATGGTGGGGCCTGCCATGCCGATGCCAATGTTGAAGATGTCGAGCGGCAGGTCGTAAGGGGCGGCTTCCTGCACCCACACGATCTGGTGCATGGGACCCAGGCCCCGCCCGCCGTACTCGGTCGGCCACGTGATGCCTGCCCATCCGGCATCGGCCAGCTTCGCCTGCCACTCCTTGGCCCGGACCACATAGGCAGCTTCGTCGGGTCGCTCGATGAACACCGCCGCCGGGTTGTCGTCCCCCGAGCGGCGGGGAACATTTGCCTCGAGCCAGGACCGAGCCTCGTTCCGAAACGCGTCGACGTCCATTAGGAGAAGGGTAGAGAGGGCGAAGAGAGTCAAGAGTCAAGAGCCAAGAGTCAAGAGCCAGCCTTCCGCCTTCCGCCTTCCGCAAGAGGACCAGGCTCCCTGTTGCTCGTTTGGTCTGAGCGCCCCCTCCCCAAGGAACCCAGAGGTTTCCCGTACTCCCCCCTCCGAGGGGAGAAACGCGAGGCCCCCTTACACTCTCGGGATGCCCGACGACACCCGACTGACTTCCTACTCCCATGGGGCGGGATGCGCTTGCAAGTTGGCTCAGTACGAGCTGGCCGAGATCATCGGGGCGCTCGACGGGTCGGTGCCGCTGACGCATCCGGACCTGCTGGTAGGAATCGAGGCTTCGGACGACGCCGGGGTGTACCGAATCTCCGACGACCTCGCCATCGTGCAGACGGTCGATTTCTTCACCCCGATCGTCGACGAGCCCGACGACTGGGGTCGGATCACCGCCGCCAACGCCCTGTCGGATGTCTACGCCATGGGGGGCCGACCCCTCACCGCTCTTCAGGTGGTGGCATGGCCACGCGACACCCTGCCGTTCTCGTTGCTGAGCCAGGTGATTGGGGGGGCGGGAGAGATATTGCGAAAGGCGGGGGTGACCATCGTCGGCGGGCATTCGGTCGACGACCCCGAGCCGAAGTTCGGGATGGCCATCACCGGGGTGATTCACCCCGACCGGGTGCTCCGCAACCGCGGCGCCCGCCCCGACGACGTGCTGGTGCTGACCAAGCGGCTCGGGACCGGCCTGGTGTCGACGGCGATCAAGCGAGGGCTGGCGGACCGGTCGGTTCGAGATGCGGCGGTGGCGTCGATGATTGAACTGAATGAACGCGCCGGCAACGCCGCGGTGGCGGCAGGGGCGTCGGCAGCAACCGACGTCACCGGGTTCGGACTGCTGGGGCATCTGAAGGAAATGCTCGGCGATACCGTGGGAGCAGAAATCGACGCCACCTCGGTGCCGCACCTGCCTGGGGCGCGGAAGTTCGCCGAGGACGGGGTCGTCGCCGGTGGCACTCGCCGCAACCTCCAACATGCCGAAGGTTTCACCGACTTTTGCGGCGTTGACGAGGCCACCAGGATCCTTCTCGCCGACGCGCAGACCAGTGGGGGGCTTTTGGTCGCCTTGGCCCCGGGCAGCGTCGAGCCGTTCACGGATGGCTTCGGAGGCGAGGTGTGGACCATTGGCCGCTTCACCGATGAAGGTCGCGGGGAGATTCGAGTCGTTGGATGACTGACCGCGAACGACTCGAGGCGATCACCTCTGCCCTATCGATCGGTCGCGTCGAGCGTCACATCTTCCTCTGCGCCGACCAGACAACCCCGTTGTGCGCCCCGCGCGAGGAGACAACCCGGGTGTGGGCCCACCTGAAGCGACGCCTCTGGGAGTTGGGCTTGGCATCGGCTCCGCCGGCCTGGCGGGGCAAGCCTGAGGCGCCACCGCTTCCAGTCGAGCCCGGCACCGGGACGGTGCTGCGGAACAAGGTGGACTGCCTCCGCATCTGCGAACAGGGCCCTATCGCCGTCGTCTACCCCGACGGCACCTGGTACCACCACGTGACCGAGGAAGTGCTCGACAGGATCATCGAGGAGCACCTGGTCGGTGGCCGGCCGGTGGACGAGTATGTGTTCGCGGTGGATGCATTGCGTCTCCCGCCGGTTTCCGGGGGGAGGTAGGAGGGGGGCAGCGGTCCCTGCGAGCAGGCTGGTCCCGGTTCTGGAGGGGTGGTTGGCATGCTCGCAGGGTCAGCTGCCCCCTCCGTCACCGCCGAAGACGGCGGCGCCACCTCCCCCGCCGAGGACGGCGGAGGAGGACGATATCCTCGACCCCGTGAAAGGCCTTCTCAAGACCTCCGTTGGCGCCTGGATGTTGTGGCGGCTGTTCGGGCCGGAGACATCTCCGCGGTTTCGCGGGGTCCAGTCGCGACCAGCGGGGCCGACGGGCCGGACCATCGTCGCGGGCCGACAGGAGTTTCTGGTGCGCGAGGCCGGGCCGCCCGATGGGCCGCCGATCGTTCTGCTTCACGGATGGCTCTACGACGGCTTCCTCACCTGGCATCGGGTGCTTCCGCTGCTGGCCGATCGGTACCGCGTGATCAACCTCGACTTGCGAAACCACGGCAAGTCCGACCGCATGCGCGGTCGTTTTGAGATCTCCGATCTCGCCGACGATGTCGCCCGGGCCTTCGACATTCTCGGGATCGGCGGCATCCCGGTGGCCGGCTTCTCGATGGGGGGCATGACCGCCCAGGAACTCGCCATCCGCCACCCGGGACGGGCATCACACCTGATCCTCGGGGGAACGGCGGCCCATCCGGTCGACCGGCCCCGGTCGTTGACCGTGCCTGCCTTCGTGTTGGGACGGGCAATCAGTCGGGTCGATCGATTCCTGCTCCCGCGGTTGGCGCACGGCTACTTGATGCGAAACGGCGTGATCCCCGCGGAGCACGCTGCATGGCTGTGGCAGAACCTCCTCGACCGTGACACCGACCTGTACTACGAGGGAGGGTTCGCCATCTTGCGGTTCGACGTTCGGGACCGCCTGCCCGACATCGACACCCCGACGCTTTGCATCATTCCCACCGACGATCAGCTGGTCCCTTCACGCCTGCAGTACGAGACCGCCTCCTTCATCCCCGGTGCCTCGGTGCTCGAACTGGTAGGCGCCAAGCACGAGGCGGTGCTGACGCACGCGGATGAGATCGGGAAGGCGATCCTGGCCTTCCTGGAGTAGCGGAATCTGCAGCAGCCCGCTGCCGCTCAGGTCAGCACGTCCAACATCGCCGCGCTGAACAGCAGCGTGAGGTAGACGTTGGAGAACTTGAAGACACCCATCGCCTTTCCCCGGTCGCGGGCCAGCATCAGCGTGGATCCGATGAAGGCGGCGCCCAGTAGCACTGCCGAGATCAGGTAGATCGGGCCGAGGGACGCCGCCGGATAGAGCATCAGCGAAACGAAGGAAACGGCCGCCGCATAGAGCGTGATCTGGAGCGTCGTCTCCTTCTCGCCGGCTACCACCGGCAGCATCGGTACCCCCGCCCGGGCGTAATCCTCTTCGAATCGGAGAGCGAGGGCCCAGAAGTGGGCCGGCGTCCAGAAGAACACGACGGCGAAGAGAATCCACGCTGGCAACGCCAGCGACCCGGTGACCGCCGCCCACCCCACCAACGCGGGCACCGCCCCCGCCGCACCGCCGATGACGATGTTCTGTGGAGTCGTCCGCTTGAGCAGCATCGTGTACACGAACACATAGAAGGCGAAGGCGGCGGTCGCCAGCATCGCTGCCAGCAGCGTGGTGGTCGTCCAGAGCCAGAAGAAGCCCATCAGGCCCAGCACGACCCCGAGTACCAGCGCCTCGTTTGGCCCGACCGCGTTGGACGGCAGCCCCCGGTGCTTCGTGCGTTCCATGTGCACGTCGATGTCTCGGTCGACAAAGTTGTTGATTGCGTTGGCCCCACCCGCCGAAAGGACCCCACCCAGGAGCGTTGCACCGACCAGCCCCCAACCGGGCCAGCCATCGGCGGCCAGCACCATCGCCGGCACCGTGGTGATCAGCAAGAGCTCGATGATCCGCGGCTTGATGAGGCCGATGTAGGCGGATACTCGGGCGGTCACGCCATCACCTCGGCTCGCTCCGAGAGCGCAGTGCTTCCGATGACCACGAGCCCGATCCACAGGACATCGGCTATCAGCAGATGCACCACCTGCATCCACACGGGGGCAGCGAGGGCGATGTTGACGACTCCGGCCGTCAATTGGGTCACCACGACCGCGGCCAGGTACCCGCGCATGCGATCCGGCACCGGTAGCACCCGCGCCAGGTGAAGGAGATACAGGCCCGTCCCCACCGCCAGCACCGGGTGCACCCATCGCAGGCTCACCAGGAAGCTCCCCGAGTGGTCTACCCCCACCTCGTGCGGTGGGAAGAGGGTGTCGCCGAGGGCGGTGATCGCTCCGGTCGCCCCAACCAGGATCAGTGCCCCGGCACCGATGCCGACCAGCCAGGCGGTCGCCCGGTGTGGCCGACGGGGAGGCACCGGCCGCCCCGACGCCCACCACGCGGTGGCAGTCAGCGCGGCCAGCAACAGGAAAGTGTTGACCAGATGCACGGTGATCGATACGGCGCGACCCGCCGAGCGGTCGTCGCCGACCCACTCGAACAGCACCAGGGCGGCACCGATCAGCGCCTCGTTCACGATCAACACGCCTGAGGCGATGGCGGCGATGCGCACCGGATCGCCTCGTCGGCGCGTCCGGATCGCCCAGAGCACCAGGATGGCGACGAGAACGAGGGCGACCCCGCTCGAGGCGCGGTGGCCGAACTCGATGAAGCGCTCCGCCGAGCCCGACAACGGGACCACATCCCCCCCGCAAGTGGGCCAATGCGAGCCACAACCCGCCCCCGAACCGGTGGCCCGCACCACGGCCCCGAACAAGATCACTCCCACGTTGAACACCAGGGTGCCGAGGGCGAAGCGAGCAAAGCGGCGATCGGTCACGGTGGGGGAGCGTACATCGCCTCCCGCCTCCCGCAGGAGGGCGTCCTCCCCTGCCGTCTTCGGCGGGGGAGGTGCCGAAGCGAAGCGAGGCGGAGGGGGCAGCGGAGACAGCGTGCGATCTGACCATTTCTTCAAGAACGGGTCCAGTCCCGCTCGCAGGGTCAGCTGCCCCCTCCCCCTTCGGGCGTCTCCCCCCGGAGGCCGGGGGGAGACGTATAAGTGTCTCCTGGGGCGCGATACGATCCCAGTACAAAGGGGGTGAGAGCTTGAAGAAGTTGATAGTCCTGCTGATCGTCGTGGCGGTGGGCGTGCTCATCGCCCGGCAGATCTCGCAATCGCAAACGAACTGACAGACCAACACCGACCAGGAGCCGGCCCACCAGGGCCGGCTCTTTGCGTTGGGAGCCCGCGCCACTGTGACGCCCTCTTGCCGGCAGCGGGAAGCGGGTAGCGGGCAGCGGGTAATCTGCCCGCCATGGTCTCGTTGGTCGCTTCGATCTCCTATCCGCCGATTCCGATCTTCCACGTGGGGCCGTTTCGGTTGTCGCTGCATGGGCTGATGGCGGGCGTCGGGTTCGTGGTGGGGGCGATCCTCATGCTCCGGGAGGCCCGGCGGCGGGGATTCGACGAGGTGAAGATCACCTCGGTGCTCACCTGGGCGTTGGTCGGGTCGATCCTCGGGGCGCGGCTCTTCACCGTCCCGGCTCACCTCGATGAAGGCCTGATCGAAGCGCTCCAGCCCTTCAAGAGCTTTTCGATCATGGGCGGCTTCGCCGGCGGCATCCTGGTCGGAGCCTGGCGGATGCGGATGCTGGGCCTCAACGTGCTGGTCCACATGGACCTGGCGGCGGTCGGCCTGGCGATCGGCACCGTCGTCGGCCGCATCGGCGACCTCTTCATCGTGGAGCACCTCGGCGCCAGGACGAACTTCTTCCTCGGCTACCTGCTCAAGCCGGGCTACGACGTCGCCCCCCAGCACGACGCGCTCGAGCGGCTTTGTGAGACGGCCGGCGAGTGCGGCCCGTACCACCACGCCGGGTTATACGACATGCTCGGAGCGGGCGTGCTGTTGGGGCTGCTTTATCTCGTTGCGCGGCGGTGGACCAACATCCGCTACGGCGCCCTCATCTTCATGTGGGCTGCCTGGTACGGATTCCAGCGTTTCCTGATCGACGTCACCAGAAACAACGACCTGCCCAATGCGGACGCCACCGCGGGTCCGTTCACCTGGAACCAGTGGACCGGGCTCACCGTCGGGTTGCTGGCGACGGCGGTCTTTCTCTGGATCATCATCCGCAAGCAGACCCCGGTCGTGTCGTCCGAGGAAGACGCGGCTCGGGGTGCGGTCATCTCCTCCGAATAGTGGACACCGCACCAATCCGGCCCGACGAGCGGTTCGACGAAGTGCGGGTGGAGGCGTTCCTCAGAGCAGAGATGCCGGAGGCGATTGGTGATCTTCCGTTGGCGTTCGAACAGTTCCCGGGGGGGAAGGCCAACCTCACATATCTGGCGCGTGCCGGGACCACCGAACTGGTGCTGCGGCGACCTCCGCTAGGCCCGCTGGCTTCCGGAGCCCACGACATGGCCCGCGAGTTTCGGGTGCTTTCGGTGCTCCACCGCAGCTACCCGAAGGCACCTCGAGCATTCGTCCTCTGCGAGGACGCCGCGATCATGGGGGCCCCGTTCTTCGTGATGGAGCGGCGTCACGGCCATGTGGTTCGCGAGTCGTGGCCGCCCGGGCTCGAGGTGGACGATGCCTTCCGCCACCAGGTCGGGACCAAATTGGTCGACGCACTCGCCGAACTCCATCTGGTCGATCACGAGGCGCTGGGTTTGGGCGATCTAGGACGGCCCGACGGGTTCGTCGAACGCCAGGTGGCAGGGTGGTCGGGCCGCTGGGAGCGCGCCAAGGACCGTGACCTACCAGCGATGGAAGAGGTCGCCCGTCGGCTGGCTGCGGCGGTCCCGACACCGCAGGCGGCGACCTTGCTCCACAACGATTTCAAGCTCGACAACACGATGATCGATGACGGTGGGTCGATCGTGGCCGTATTCGACTGGGACATGTCGACGACCGGGGACCCTCTCGTCGACGTGGGCACCACCTTGGCCTATTGGTCAGGTGGCGGACTGGGATCGTTCGCGGCGGCTGATTCGGTGGTGCTGGGCGACGCCTTCGGGCCGCCGGACATCATCGAACGCTATGCCGATGCCACCGGCTTCGACCTGGCAGGGATCGACTGGTACCGCGCCTTGGGGCTGTTCCGCATCGCGGTCATCGTTCAGCAGATCCACATCCGCTGGGTTCGGGGGCAGACGAAGGACGGCCGGTTCGAGGGTCTGGGAGAACTGGTTCCCCCTATGGCCGAGGCCGCGATCGATTTGCTCTAGGGGGTGCGGCTCGGGAAGCCGTCATTTGATGATGGCGCCGGTCACACTTTCGATGGCGAACAGCCGATCTCCGTTGCTGGCCACTCCCGTAGCAAGATCGACGGTGATGCTGCCACGGGCAATCGAGTAGTCGACCCGGTCATTGCCCGGCCCTCCCCTGATCTTGTTGCGGCTGCCCTCCACCGTGATGGTGTCGTCATCGGAGCCCGCCTTCACCCGGTCCCGTCCCTTGCCGGGGAAGATCCGGTCGGGCCCCTTGCCGCCGAGGATGGTGTCCTTGCCATCTCCACCGAACAGGCGGTCATTGCCTGCCCCCCCGTTGACGTAGTCGGTCCCATCGAGAGCGCAGACGACGTCGTCACCTGCGCCGGCGTAGATCACATCGTTGCCGTTGGTGCCGAGGATCACGTCGTCGCCATCCGTCCCCTGGAGCGGCACTCCAGGCGTCACCGTGAGCGTCGGCAGCAGGCCGTCGCATCGGGTCGGTGTCGGATTCGATCGCGCGGCGATGAGGGCTTCATATGGATTCACGAGAATTCCTTGAGGGTCCTTGAGCTCGAAGTGGAGATGCGGTGAAGTGCCTTCGGCGTTGCCCGAGTCGCCCACCCATCCGATGAGCTGGCCGGCATGGACGTGGACGCCGGGGAGGATACCGGGAGCGACTCCCCAACCGTTCCCGTCATCGGTGCCCGGGGTGTCGTTGTTGAGGTGGATGTACCACGACTCCCAGCCGTCATCGTGGTCGAGGGCGAGGGTGCAGCAACGATCGGGTGGGGGGATCTCGTCACGCGACCAGTTGACGTACTTGACCGTGCCGGAGGCCGCGGCGTAGACCGGAGTCATCTTGGGCGCCATGAGGTCCTGGGCGTGATGGATCGTGTTGCCGCCGCGCGCCGAGTAGAAGGTGTCGTTGAAGAACGGGTTCCCCTCGACGGGGAACGCCAGGGGATAGTCGACCATCTCTCCGAATACGTGTTCGTCGCCGTCGGCGTAGGGAGGGGAGTGGTGGGCCGCGGCGATCGGGGTCACGGCCAGGGCGACGGCCAATAGCGAGGCCCCGAGCGCGATTCGATTCAACGGCTGCCGACGTGTCATGGCTGGTCCCATCGGCAGTTGGTTGGCCGAAACTTGAACCCACCGTAGGGGGGTGAGCGAACTAGTCGCGGGCTTCATCAGGTCGAGGTCGAGACCTGATCCCGGTGCGAGGACATTCGCTCGCCCCCACGCGCTAGCGAGATTCGTGCCGGATCGGGCACTAGGACAGGCCGTGTAACTCCGACTTCGCGCCACGGGTCATCAGCGCCCGGACCATGTCGGCCGGCTTGAGCCCGTCATAGAGCACCCCACCCACGGCCTTGGCGATCGGCATCTCGATCTGATGCCGCTCGGCGAGGGCGAGCACTGCTTCGGTGGTCTTCACCCCTTCCGCCACCATCCGCATCTCCTCGGTGATCTCGCGCAACGAGCGCCCCCGGCCGAGCTCGACCCCCACGGTGCGGTTGCGGCTCTGGGCACTGAAGCAGGTAGCCACGAGGTCGCCCATGCCGGCGAGCCCGGCGAAGGTGAGGGGTTGGCCGCCCATGGCAATGCCGAGACGAGTCAGTTCTGCCAGCGCCCGGGTCACCAGCGCCGCCATCGAGTTGTCTCCATAGCCAAGGCCGTGAGCCATTCCGGCGGCGATCGCCATCACATTCTTGAGGGCGCCTGCGGACTCGCATCCGATCACGTCGGGGTTGGTGTAGACCCGAAATGTCGGACCCATGAGCAGTGCCTGCAGCCTGGCTCCCACCGTTTCGTCAGGCATGCCGACTACTGCCGCGGCCGGTTGGCCGGCGGCTATCTCGCGAGCCAGGTTGGGGCCGGTGAGGACGCCGACGGAACTCGGATCTACATCGAGCACGTCGAGAACCACCTCGGTCATGCGATTCAGGGTTCCGGTCTCGATGCCCTTGGTGAGGCTGAAGATCGGTACGTCTCGCGGAGCCGCGTCGCCGGCGGAGACGAGGACGTCGCGGAACCCGTGCGACGGCACCGCCATGATCACCATCTCGCTGCCGGTGAGGGCGTCCTCCAGGTCGCTGGTCGCCCGCAGCCGGTCGGGCAACACGGTGTCGGCCAGGTAGTCGGGGTTGACCCGTTCGTGCTGGATGCGAGCGGCGAGGTCTTCGCGACGGGCCCAAAGGACAGTGTCGGTGGTCGCGGCGGCGAGGGCGGCCACGGCGGTGCCCCACGATCCCGCCCCGATGACACTCACTCGCATCCGCGCACCGTAACGAGCGGTGGGCGGTGCTGCACGACAATCCTTGACCCTGAGCCCGGAACCGGCAAGCCTGGCGCCTGTGCCGGAACGGGGATCGCAGCGAACCTACGTGATCGACACATGCGTCTTGCTGGCTGACCCGTCCGCCATCTTGCGGTTCGACGAGCACGATGTGGTGCTTCCCCTGGTGGTGATCGAGGAGCTGGACCGCAAGAAGACGCTGATGGACGAGGTGGGGTCCAACGCCCGCCGCGCCATCAGGCTGCTCGAAGAGTGCGGCGCCTCCGAGGCGGGGGGGCTGTCCCAGCCGGTGGCGCTTCCGTCCGGCGGAACCTTGCGAATCGAATTGAACGGGGTCAACTCGCGCCGCCTGCCCGAGGTGCTGGACCCGAAGACACCCGACCATCGGATCCTCTCCACCTGCCTGGAACTCGAGACGAACGGCGTTCCGGCCGTCCTGGTCACCAAAGATGTCGCCCTGCGGATCAAGGGCGCCCAGTTGGGCGTCGCGGTGCAGGATTACCGGGCAGACGTCGTCGCAGTGGACGAGTACTACACCGGTGTCACCGAGATCACGGTCGACTCCGCCACTGTCGATCGCTTCTACGCCGACGGCAAGATCCGTCTCGAACATCCCGATTTGCTGCTCAACCAGTTCGTGGTGCTGCGCGCCCCGGCTTCACAGTCGGCGGTCGGTCAGGTGGTCGAGGTCGAGCCGATACCCGTGGCGGTGAGGGTGCCGGGGAACCGCCGGGTATTCGGGATCGAATCGAAGAACGTTCGCCAGGCCTTCGCCCTCGAGTTGCTGCTCAATCCGGACATCCCCGCGGTCTCGCTGATGGGAGCCCCCGGAACCGGCAAGACGTTCCTGGCACTCGCCGCCGGCCTGGAGCAAGTGCTCGAGGCCGGGCGGTACCGCAAGGTGTCGGTCTACCGGCCGCTGATCGCGGTGGGACGCCAGGAGATCGGTTACCTGCCCGGCGACCTCGACGAGAAGCTGGCTCCGTGGATGGCGGCCGTCCACGACAATCTCTACGCGCTGTTCTCGGACGGAGGTCCCGGCGCCCCTCGCCAGGCCCTCGAGGAGCTGGTGGATCGCGATGCGCTCGAACTGGCGGCGATCACCTATCTGCGAGGGCGCTCGATCACCGGTGAATTCGTGATCATCGACGAGGCCCAGAACCTCGAGTTGCCGACTCTCAAGGTGATCCTCACCCGGATCGGTCCCGACGCCAAGGTGGTGTTCTGTGGGGATTTCACTCAGATCGACAACCCGTATGTGTCCCCGTTCGGCGGGGCAGCGGCGATGATCGAGAAGATGAAGGGCAATCACCTCTTCGGGCATGTCACCCTCGAGCGAACGGTCCGCAGCCCCCTGGCGGAGCTGGCGACAACCGTTCTCTGAGCGTTGGCCGTCGGCTTTGTTGACTACCTTCACGATGGTGAGCGACCAGTTCGACCCCGTGGTGCGGCGGCGGGGAATCGCCCGCCGGACCGCGCGTTCGGCGATCCGGCGGGTCGACGCCATGTTTGGCAAGAACGGGCCGGCTTTCAAGCAGTTGGCGGTGTCGTGGGCGACCAGCACCGCCGGCGACACACTCGTCACCATCGCCCTCGCTCAGACACTGTTCTTCGGAGTGCCCTCCGCCGACGCCCGAGGGAACGTCGCCCTCTACCTTGCCCTCACCCTCGCCCCGTTCGCGGTGATCGCACCGGTGATGGGCGGGATCTTTGCCAGGTTCCGCGGGGTCTACCGGGCAGCGCTGACCCTCTCGGCCCTTGCTCGGGCGGTGCTGGCGGTGGTGATGATGTTCGGGCTGACCACCATCTGGTTGTATCCGCTGGCGTTCGGGATGCTCGTGCTTTCGAGGCTGTTCGGGATCACCAAGTCGAGCATGCTCCCGGTGGCACTGCCCGCTCCCGTCGCGCTCGTCAGCGCCAACGCCGCCCTTGCCCGTATCGGGATCCTCGCGGGTGCGGTGGTTCTACCGATCGGCGCTCTGGCGGTACAAGTCGATCCGGCGATTGCGCTGGCCGTGGCGGCGGTGTTCTTCGTCGGGACAACCTTCACCTGCATGGGCCTCCCCCATCCCCGGAGCGTCGAGGACATGGACGTGGGCACCGATGCCGATAGCTATCCCGTGCTGCCCCCGCGGAACCTGCGTCTGGCGCGTCTTGCGACGGCAGGGGCCAGGTTCCTCAACGGGTTCTTGCTTCTGTTGCTCGCCTTCGAATTCCGTGACGCCGAAGCCGGAGCGCTCGACTTCGGAGCGCTGATCGCCGCCGGCGGAGTGGGGTACGGCCTGGCATCGATCATCAGTCCGCTGCTCGAGAGGCTGCTCCGGGAGGAGCCGATGGTGGTGGCGGCGCTGGCCCTAGAGGCAGCCGCGGCGTTCATCGCCGGCCAATTCTTCGGTCTGGCGGCGGCGGCGGCGCTCGCGGCCGCCGCCGGGCTGGCGTGGGGCACCGCCAAGTTCGCCTTCGACGGGCTCCTGCAGGCGACGGTTCATCCCGACAAGCGGGGAAGCGCCTTCACCCGGTCGGAGACGCTGTTCCAGCTCGCGTGGGTGGTGGGGGCGATCCTCCCGGTGACCATGACGATTCCAGCCGAGGTGGGGCTGGCCGGTGCCGGGGTATTCGCGCTGGCTGCACAGACGCTGTTCGTATCGAGCCTGCTGGTGGAGCGGCACGGCTGATCGGCCTGATGATCAGGCGGCGGCGGATTCCTCGCCGGTGCCCTCCACCGACACGGTGAGGCCCTTGAACAGTGCACCGACGGCGGCTGCGGCGGCGAGACGGGGCGCGATCACGATGCCGGCAGCGGCGGCGATCACCGCGTGCAACAGCTTGGCCTTCACCATGGGGCGGCCGTCGGCGGCACGGACGGTGACCGTCCGCTCATTGGCGGCTGCAAGCAGGTCTGAGAATCGTTCGTGCATGAGGGGACAAGCGTACCGGCCGCGGAGGAGATCGAGTCCTGTCGGTCCCTTGACATATATCGAGGACGGATATATCGTCCCCGGACATACCGTGCGCACGGTATCCAGAAAGGATCGATGACGTGAGTAGTGCACAGGCCCAGAGCCCCGACGGACATCTTCCGCTCACCCCGGCGGCGTCGCACATATTGCTGGCGCTGGCGGACGGCGAGAAGCACGGCTACGCCATCATGCGCGAAGTCGAGAACCTGTCAGACGGGACTCTGACGATGGGCCCTGGCACGCTCTACGGCTCGATCAAGAGGATGCTGGGTGCGGGCCTCGTCGAGGAGACCGAGAACCGCCCCGACCCCGAATTGGACGACCAACGTCGGCGTTACTACCGGCTCACCGGCCTCGGTGAAAGGGTCCTCAGTGCCGAGATGACTCGGCTCGAGGCGATGGTGAAGGCAGCCGCAGCGAAGCGGGTCGCCTTTAGTCCGCGGCCTGAGGCTGCGCAGTGAGGAGTAGCCCACGAGCGGTGACGCTCTACGAGGCTCTGCTCAAGGCGTATCCCCCCGAGGTGCGCGACGAGTACGGCGACGACATGGTGCAGTTGTTCACCGACCGATACCGCGACGGGCGGCCCGGCGGCGACATGCTCCGATTCGCCAGGTTTTGGGGAGGCATAGTCGGTGACCTCGTTTGGACCGCACTCACCGAGCGAACGGAGAGTGTTGTGGCGAACTTCAAACAACAGTGGTGGAAGTGGGCGATCGGCCTGGTGGCGGCTCTCGAGGCGCTGCTGGTGGTCCTATCGATTGCCCGACTGGTCACCGGAGACGACCCACACGGGGCCAGCGACCCGGTGGCGACCCTCGTGGTCAGCGCGTCGGCGATGGTCGCGTTGGTGCTGGGGCTTGGGTTGCTGAGGAGCCGGCCGCGCCTCGCGGCCGGGCTACTTGTCTACGGGCTCCTCCCGGCGGTGGCCGCCGGGATCGTGGTCTTCTGGCTCCCACCGATGTATCTGGTGAGCTTGCTTGGCGTCTACGTGTCGGTTCGGGTGCTTATGGAGGCAGGGAGATTGACGCGATCGGGCGTCGCCCCGGCGTGACGCGACGGTGAGACATCGGGGGCGGCAGTGCGCCGCCCCCGATGTCATCGGCACCTCGGGTCGATCGCTGTTCTAGCCTCGGTTGATGCGTGCCGTCACCATCACCGCGTACGGTGCCCCGCTGTCGGATGTCGAGCTGCCCGACCTCATCCCCGGGGCGTTAGATGTGGTGGTGCGGGTGGAGGCTGCCGGGATCTGTCGGTCGGATGTGCACTATCGATCGGGGACTCGACCGGTGCCGTCGCTGCCGCTGGTCCCGGGTCACGAGGTGGCGGGCACGATCATCGATGTGGGCGTGGAGGTGGCCGATCGGGCGGTGGGAGACCGGGTCTGCCTCCACTACCTGGTCACCTGCGGAACCTGCGCTCAGTGCCGGCGGGGCGCCGAACAGTTCTGCGAAGTGGGGCAAATGATCGGTCTCGACCGCCAGGGTGGCTACTCCGAGCAGATCGCGGTGCCGGCCCGCAACGCCCACCTGGTGCCCGCCGGTGTCGACACGGCGGTGGCGGCCATCATGATGTGCTCCTCGGCGACCGCCCTCCACGCCCTCCGCCGGGGTGAGGTGGCGCCCGGCTCGAGCGTGGCGATCTTTGGAGCGGGAGGGCTGGGAGTGTCGGCCATCCGACTGGCGCAGATCCTGGGGGCGTCGCAGGTTTTCGCGGTCGACGTCAACCCGCGCAAGCTCAAGGCGGCGGCCGCGCTCGGAGCCGTACCCGTCGACGGCAACGCCGACCCGGTAGCCGCGCTGCTCGCCGCTGGTGGGGTGGATGTCGCCCTCGAACTGGTGGGCAGCGCCGAGGTGATGAAGTCGGCCCTGGACTCTTTGGCGCCCTCCGGGCGCGCCGTCGCGGTGGGTATCACGCACCGGGAGTTCGGCCTGGACCCCTATCGAGATCTGGTCAAACGGGAGGTCGACTTACGCGGCTCGGCCGATCACCTCGCAACCGAGATCGACGAGCTGCTGACGATGGCCGACAACGGGACGCTCGAACTGGGGGAGGCCATCACCCGCCGCATTCCCCTCGACGCCGCCGCAGTCACCGAGGCCATGGATCGCCTCGAAGCCTTCGGCGACGACATCCGCGTGGTGATCGAGCCGTAGGGCCTCGCTTCGCTCGGCCCCGCAATTCGCAATTCGCGATTCGCAATTCGACGGAAAGGCAGGAGGCGCCTTCCTGCGGAAGCCGGATGGCCGAGGGCTCGTTCCCGAAGACTCGAGACTGGAGACTGCGTTACCGTCCTCTTTCCATGCTGCTTTCTGAAGCCATTCGCGCAGAGATCGTCCTGCATGCTCGGGCGGGCCATCCGAACGAGGCGTGCGGCTTGTTGGCTGTGGATGGTGACGGCCGGGTGCGGCGGGCGTATTGCCTGGACAATGTCGACCGGTCGCCCTTCTCGTTCACCGTCGATCCCGACCAGCACTTTGCCTCGCTCGGCGATGCCGAATCCAACGGGTGGTCTTTGGGCGGCTCGTTCCACTCGCATCCCCGCACTGCCGCGGTCCCGTCGCAGACGGACATCTCCCGTGCCCTGGAACCGGACTGGGTGTATCTGATCGTGGGGCTTGCGGATCCCGAGACGCCCGAGCTCCGAGGTTGGTGGATTCGAACGGGAAGGGCGGTGGAGGAACCGATCGAGGTCGTGCCCGTCACCGAGGGGGCTCGATGACGTACGGCGAGCTGGTGGCCCGGATGCGAGCCGTGATTCGCGAGGTGTCGGTGGACGAGTTGGCATCCGCCGATCCGCCCCCGGTGCTGGTCGACATCAGGGAGGTCTTCGAGTACGCCTCGGGGATCATCGAGGGAGCGCACCTGGTGCCGCAGGGCAGCCTGATGGGATCGATCGGCGAAATCACCCCCGACCCTGGAACGGCGGTGGTTCTCTACTGCGCCCATGGGAATCGCTCGGCCTTCGCCGCCAAGACTCTCGAGACCCTGGGCTACTCCAATGTCGCTTCCCTGGCGGGTGGCATGGACATGTGGCGTCGGGCAGGTCACCCCGTGGCGATGGCATCCGAGCAAACCCGGAGCGGGCGGTATGCCCGGCACCTCGTTCTGCGCGAGATCGGCGAGGCGGGGCAGCAGCGGCTGCTCGATGCTCGAGTCCTGGTGGTCGGAGCCGGCGGGCTTGGTTCGCCGGCGCTGCTGTACCTCGCCGCCGCGGGTGTGGGCACGATCGGGGTGGTCGATCCAGATGTGGTCGACGTGACCAATCTGCAGCGCCAGGTGCTGCACGACGGCACCCGGCTCGGTGTCCCGAAAGTGGCCTCCGCGGCGGAGACGCTGCATCGGCTCAACGACGATGTCGAGGTGATCCCGCACCCCGTGGCGATCAAGGCCGGCAACGCCCTCGGCCTCATGGAGGGATACGACGTCGTGGTCGACGGCGCCGACAACTTCCCCACCCGCTACCTGCTCAACGACGCGTCGCTGCACCTCCGGATCCCGGTGGTGCACGGATCGATCTTCCGGTGGGAGGGGCAGGTGACGGTGTTCGACCCGTATCGGGGGCCTTGCTATCGGTGCCTGTTCCCGCAACCCCCGCCTCCCGAGTTCGCCCCCAATTGCGCCGAGGCGGGGGTGCTGGGCGCGCTACCGGGGGTGATCGGCTCGATGCAGGCAGTGGAGGCCGTGAAGGCGATCCTCGGCGTGGGTGAGACGCTGCGGGGCCGCCTGATCTCTTACGACGCCCTTGCCCAGGAGTTCGCCGAACTGCGCTTCGATCGAGACCCGACGTGCCCGGCGTGCGCCGACGAGTCCCGTCCTCCGGCATTGGTGGACTACGACGAGACATGCCGATTCGCCGGCAGTGTCACCCGTCCCTAGGCGTCGAAGCCGATTCGGTAGACCCCGGACGCCGTGGTGACGTAGAGCTCGCCGTCATGGTCGACACCGAACGACGACAAGTGCTCCAGCCCGGTGGCGAAGATGCGGGAGTCGATGACCTCGCCGCCCTCGACCCGGATCACCATGATTTCGGTGGAGCAGTAGTCGCCGAAGAAGTACACGCCGTCCAGTTCGGGGTGGTTCGCACCGCGGTACACGTAGCCCCCGGTCACCGAGCATCTGCCGTCGTCGTGGGAGTACTCGTAAACGGGTCCGATGAAGACATCGTCTTCGCACAGCTCCTCGGGACCGTCGTAGCAGTGGGTTCCTTCGAGGATCGGCCAGCCGAAATTCGCTCCGCGCATGTCGAGGCCGACGCGGTTGATCTCCTCCCATGAACCCTGCCCCACGTCGGCGACCCACAAGTCGGTGCCGTCGAAGCTGAATCTCCAGGGATTGCGCAAACCCCAGAAGAACACCTCGGGCGCCCCATCCGATCCATCGGCGAACGGGTTGTCGCTGGGAATCGCGTATGGGTCGCCGGAGTCGACGTCGATGCGGAGGATCGCGCCGAGAAGAGTGGAGGGGTCCTGGCCGTTGCGGTACTGGTCGCCACCGCCACCTCCATCGCCGAGGGCGATGTAGAGGTACCCGTCGGGTCCGAAGGCGATCATCCCCCCGTTGTGATTCTGGGCGGGCTGGGGGTGGCGGAGGATCAGCTGGACGCGCTCGGGGTCGGAGCCATCGGTCGGCATGTGATACTCGACGATGGTCGTGGAGAAGTCCCCATTTCGGGAGTAGTGGACGAAGGCGCGTTCGGGATCATCTGGATGGAAAGCCAGGCCGAGCAGACCGCGTTCGCCCGCGAACCACACCCTGTCGCGAATGTCGAGAACCAGCTGCACATCGCCGCCGTCGCGGCTCATCGACTGGACGGTGCCTTCCTGGTTGACGACGTAGAGCCGGTCGTCGCCCGGTCGCGCCGTCACGAACACGGGGGAGGCGAAGCCTTCACCGACAGGATCGAGCACCAGCTCACCGACGGTATCGAGAGGCACTGACTCGGCCGGAGCCGTCGTCGTGGTCGATCCGAGCGTGGTCGACGAGGTGGGGTTCGTCGAGGTGGTCATACCCGCCGTTGTCGTCACCGGGGTCGTGGTGGTCGATTGGACCGCCCCATCGTCCCCGCAACCCCCGACCAGCAGCAACACGATCGCGAGCGCGATGCGTCTCATGGCTCGATCGTAAAGGGAGGTGCGAGCTACCTCAGACTTGATCGAGCGCCCTGGCGATGTCGCGGATCAGATCGTCGGGATGTTCGACCCCGATGGAGAGGCGCACCAGGCTCTCGGTGATTCCGATCTTGGCGTTCTCCTCCGGCCCGGCCTCGCAATGGGTCATCGAACAGGGGTGCTCGGCGAGGGACTCGACGGACCCGAGGCTCACCGCCAGCTTGAAGAGCCGGAGCCCGTCGAGGAAGCGATAGCACTCCGGTTCACCGCCGTCGATTTCGAAGGAGATCATCCCGCCGGCGCCGAGGCACTGCTCTTTGAACCGGTCGTGGCGGGGGTCGCCCGCCTCGATGTGGCCCAGGTAGTTCACCGCGGTGACCTTGGGGTGCCCACGGAGGTAGTCGGCCACCTTTCGGGCCGAGTCGGCCTGATGCTCCATTCGCATTCGCAGCGTGGTGAGGCTCCGCAGCAACAGCCAGGCCGTGAACGGGCTCATCATGCTCCCGGTGAAGGTGCGCATCGCCCGGATCGGCCCCATCATCTCGGCCGAGCCGGTGGCGGCGCCGGCGATGATGTCACCGTGTCCTCCGAGGTACTTGGTGGCCGAGTACAGGACGATGTCGGCGCCATGGTCGATGGGCCGCTGAAACACCGGCCCCAGGAAGGTGTTGTCCACCGCGAACGGCACCTTGCGGTCGAGGGTGGAGAACCGGGCGGCGAGTTGGGTGCACATCGCCAGGTCGATCAGGTCGTTGGTCGGATTGGCCGGCGTCTCGGCGTAGACCATTCCGAGTGGTCCCCCGGCACCGTCGATGGCGGCGGCGATCTGGTCGGCCGTCTCATGCGGGCCGAAACGGACCACCCGGACGCCGAACTCCGGCAGCACCGAATCGATGAAATGTTGGGTGCCGCCGTAGATCGGGGTGCTCGCGGCGATCACATCGCCCGGCCGCAGGTGAGCCCACATGGTGGTGGTGATCGCCGCCATCCCGCTGACGAACACCGCCCCTCTCTCGGCGCCATCCCACAAGGCGAGGCGGTCCTCTGCGATCTCCAGGTTGGGGTTGTTGATGCGCGAGTAGATCAGGTGGGGCCGCTCGCCCGGCTCGGCGTCGGCCAGGCCATAGGCAACCTGGAAGCATCGCTTGCCGGCCGCGGCATTGGGGAAGACGAAGGTCGAGGTCTGGAAGATGGGAGGGGACACCGCCCCTTCGGACCACTCCGGCTCGTAGCCGTAGGACATCATCAGGCTCTCGGGGTGGAGAGCGGTCTCCGCGGGGTCGCTCCGCTTCGCCATCGGTCCTCCAGGATCGGCGCTACGGGCGCGGCTGCTGCCTCGTCCTGAAATCTAACCTGGCCGGTGGGCCTCCGGTCAGGTGCTTTCGGCCTCGGTCGCCAGCCGCGCCGGTGAAAGGGCCCCGGCACTCAGTCCTGCCCGGGTGAGGTCGGCCGGGGGAGCGCCGTCCAGGATCGTGCCCTCGGCGAACCTGGCCATCGCCGGGGCGGTCTTGATGCCGAAACCGCCCTGCGCGGCGAGCCAGTAGAAGCCGGGCACCTCGGGGTCCCAGCCGTTGACCGGGCGATGGTCGGCGACGAACGACCGCAGCCCGGCCCAGGCGCGCTCGATCGAGCGGATCGGCATCGTCGTCACCGCGGTGATGCGCTCGATGGCCAGCGCGACATCGGCCTCCTCGTGCCGGGCGTCGCACGGATGCATGGCCGTCTCGTCGGCGGGTGACGCCAGCAGGTGGGCGCCCTCCGGCCGGAAGTACCAGTGCTCGTCCACGTCGATCACCATCGGCCAGCGTCGGTGGTCGAACCCGTCAGGGGGTCGGAAAGTGAATGCGGTCCGCCGCTTGGGCACCAGCCCGATCGGATGCGTCCCCGCCATGCCCCCCACTACGTCGGCCCACGCACCGGCCGCGTTGACGACGATGTCGGCTTCGTGGTTGCCGTCCGGGGTGGCAACCGTCCAGGAGCCTCCGTTGAGGCGCAGATTCACGACCGGAGACCGGGTGAGGATTCGCGCTCCCCGGGTGCGCGCCGCTTGCTGGTACCCGAGGTGCAGAGCGTGGACGTCGATGTCCATCGCCCCCGGTTCGAGGATTCCGCCGGCCACCACCTCCGGGTCGAGGACCGGGCACAGGGCGCGGGCCTCCTCCCCGCCGACCCCTTTGACGGTGGGGACCATCGCCCGAAACTCCTCGAGCGCAGTCGCCAGGGCCGGTGCCTGGTCGGCGGTGCCGACGAACAGAAGTGACCGGGGTGTCACCAGGGGCGAATCGGAGAACCCGGGGGGAGGAGCCGCGAGGAACGGCCGGCTGGCGATGGCGAGCCGGCGGACCACCGGGTCCCCATAACACTCGGTGAACAACGCGGCCGACCGCCCGGTGGAGTGGTATCCGCAGATCGGCTCCTGTTCGAACAGAGCGACCTCGGCGCGCGCGGACAATTCATAGGCGACCGAAGCACCCGCGATCCCGCCGCCGATCACAGCGATGTTCAGAGGGGCCTCGCTTCGCTCGGCCCGCAATTGGCAAATGGATTGGCAAGAGGCGCTGTCAATGCTCGCTCCTGACTCTTGGTTCTTGATTCTTGACTCTTGCGGGAGGCGGGCGGCGGGAGGCGGGCGGCCGGGTCTGGCTGGAGCTGGAGCCGTAGCCGGGGCCTACTCGGAAAACACTATGTGCTCCGGCCTCACCGGCACTCGGGTCAGGTCGCGGCCGGTGGCGTTGCGGATGGCGGCCACGACTGCCGGGGTGGACGAGATCGTGGGCGGTTCGCCGACACCCTTGGCGCCAAACGGACCCCAGTGGTCGGGTTCCTCGATCAGGATCGCTTCCACGTCGGGGGCATCGAGGAAGGTGGGCAGTAGGTAGTCGGTGAACGAGGCGTTCTTCATCACGCCCTGGTCGAGAACGATCTCCTCCATGACCGCCAGGCCGACGCCTTGCATGATCCCGCCCTCGATCTGGCCGATCACCGCCGCCGGGTTGATTGCCTTGCCGACATCCTGGGCGGTGTCGACCCGCACCACCCGCACCAGGCCGAGGTCGGGGTCGACATCGACCACTGCCCGGTGGGCAGCGATGGCGTACCCGGCATGCACCTTGCCCCGGCCCTGGTCGTCGGGCCGTTCGGTGGGGGGGTGGTGGAACCTCTCCAGGTGCTCGATGGGTCCGCTGGCGAGCAGGTCGGCGGTGGTCGCCACAAGTTCTTCGCCGCGCCAGACACCGCGGTCGTCGAGCCGATCTCCACCGCCGCGTAGTAGCGCCTCGGCGAGCAAGGTCTCGCACGCTGCCACTACCGCGCCGCCGGTCATCTGTGTCTGGCGGGAGGCCGAGGTCGAGCCGGCCGACCCGATCCGCGAGGTGTCCACCCACACCATCCGCACCTGTTCGACGCCGGTGACCGTTCGGGCAAGTTGCTCCACCACCGAGACCAGCCCCTGCCCGACCTCGGCGGCGGCAGTATGGATCTCCAGACCGTCGGAAGTCAGCACCGCCCTTGCCTCGGCGTAGTCGTCGAAGGACTCGGAGAACGCCAGGTTCTTGATGCTGACGGCGAACCCGATACCTCGACGCACCGCCGTCGTCGGGGTGGTGAGCCCGGTGCCGCCGGGCAACCGGCGCGGGTCGTCGGAAACGGAGTCGAAAAGCGGCATCGCCCGCAGTGCTTCGATCACCCGTCGGGTGGGGAGGGAGCCCTCGATCAGCTGGCCGGTGGTGGCGAGGCGGTCGCCCGATTCCAGGGCGTTCATCAACCGCAGGTCGATCGGGTCGATGCCGAGTGCGGTGGCGAGGCGATCCATCTGTGACTCGTACCCGAAGCATGACTGGACCGCGCCAAAGCCTCGCATCGCCCCCGCCGGGGGGTTGTTGGTGCGTACCGCCGCCCCATGCACCTCGACCGCGTCGCAGTGATACGGGCCCACCGCGAAGTAGCAGGCGTTGGCGAGCACGGCGGAGCTGGTCGAGGCGTATGCCCCGCCGTCGAGCAGCAGCCGGGCTTCTACCCGGCGAAGCTTCCCGTTCGAATCGGCCTCGTGGCGATACCACATGCGGGCCGGATGCCGGTGGACGTGCCCGACGAACGATTCCGCTCGGTCGTAGACCATCTTCACCGGGCGCCCCGTGTGAAGAGCGAGCAGGCAAAGGTGTACCTGGAGGCTCAGGTCCTCGCGCGCCCCGAACGCGCCGCCGATCCCGGCCATGTGAAGCCGCACCTGCTCGGGCCGGAGGCCGAGGGTGGCGACGACTTGTTCATGGTCGACATGGAGCCATTGAGTGGAGATGTAGAGGTCGACCCCCCCTTCGCCATCGGGGATGGCGATGCCGCTCTCGGTACCAAGGGGCGCCTGGTCCTGCTGGCCCACCTCGTAGTAACCCTCGACGGCCACCGATCCGTGTGCCTCCGGATTCCCGTTGACGATGTTCATCACCCGGAAGGTCGATCCGATTCGTTCGGCCTCCTCGGGGTCCGCCAGCGGCGGGAGTGGCTCGTACTCCACCCGGACGGCGGCGGCGGCCCGGCGGGCGGTCTCGCGGTCGTCGGCGGCGACCACCGCCACCGCCTCTCCCCAGAAACGCACGAGTCCGTCGGCCAGGGCGGGCTGGTCGGCATCCTCCAGCCCGAAGGCTCGGCGCCCTGGGACGTCCTCGATAGTCAGGGCGGCGTGTACACCGGGAAGAGCCAGCGCGGGGGCGACGTCGATCGAGACAATCCGGGCGTGAGCGTGCGGGCTCCGGACCGTGGCACCCCAGAGCATCCCCTCGGCGTGGAGGTCCGACGAATAGGCGAATTCGCCCTTCACCTTGGGGATGGCGTCGGATCGGGTGACGCTGGCGCCCACGCCGCGCTCGGTCCGGGGGCGGGCGATGGTGGTCACTGACCATCTCCCGAAAGTGCCTGGAGCGCCCGGACGATGGCCCCGTACCCGGTACAGCGGCAGATGTTCCCGGCGAGCGCTTCGCGGATGTCCTCTGCGGAGGGGTCGGGGCTGGCGTCGAAGAGGTGGGCGGCGGCGACGACGATCCCCGGCGTGCAGAAGCCACATTGCACCCCCGACCCGTCGACCATCACCTGCTGCACCCGGTGGAGGGTGTCGCCGTCGGCCAGCCCCTCGACGGTCACGATCGTGGATCCGTCGGTGTCGGCGGTCATCACCAGGCACGAGCACACCAGTTCGCCGTCGAGGATCACCGAGCACGATCCGCACTCGCCCTGCTCGCAGGCGTTCTTCGAGCCGTAGAGGCCGAGGCGGTCCCGCAGCGTGGTCAGCAGGCTCTCGGGCCCGATCGGGTCGGCGGTGTGCCCGGTGCCGTTGACGGTGAAGCGGGTCATCGTCCGAGGATCTTCTCCACCAGGCGTCGGGCGATGACCCCCGAGGCGTGGCGGCGGTACCCGGCGGTGGAGCGATGGTCGGTGATCGGGGAGACCTCCTCGGAGACCAACCGCTGCAGTTCGGCGAGCGCTGCCTCCGACGGGTTCCGCTCGGCGGAGATCATGGCTTCGGCCCGGCGAGGGCGAACGGGAGTGGGGCCAACCGAGCCGAGGGCGATTGTCGTCCTCCCGTCCTCGTCGCGAAACACGCAGCACGACGCCACTGCGATCACCATCGCACTGCGGGTGCCGATCTTTGCGAACCCCTGTCCCGGCGGGATCTGATGGGGGAGTCGGGCCCCGAGGATGATCTCGTCGGGCCGCCGGGTGTTCTGCTTCGGGCCGACGATGAACTCGTCCCAGCGGACCACCCGCTCGCCCGCGGCGGAGCGCAGCACGATCTCGGCGTCGAGGGCGGCGAGGACCGGGAGAGCATCACCGGCGGGGCTGGCAGTGCCCAGGTTGCCGCCCAGGGTGCCGGCGTTGCGGATCTGCGGGGAGCCCACCGTCCGGGCCGCCTGCGCCAGCGCCGCGATCGGCCCCCGCTCCATGCGGCTGTAAGTGACGCCCGCCCCGAGGAACTGGCCGTCCCACTCCTGAAGTTCGGGGACCCGGCGGATGCCGATCACCGACGAGGGGCGCAGGGCGTGATAGTTGACCGACACCATGAGGTCGGTGCCCCCGGCGAGGATTGTCGCCTCCGGGTCCTCCGCCAGCGCGGTGAGGGCGTGGTCGAGCGATGTCGGCTGCCGGGTCTTCACCGCGGTCAGATTAGGAGCGGGGGCTGCGGGAGGCTCTTTGCCGCGTCGCGTTCACCGAGCAACCTCACGCGGCGAAGGTCCCGGGCCGCGGTTGAAGTTCCGGTGCGGCGTAGCCCTCGTCCCAGGGGAAGCGGCCGGCCGCGTCGTCGTAGGTGAGTTGGAGCGCAGGCACCGAGTACTCGGCAGGGCGCTGGTAGAAGCGGTTAGCCCACAACAGGATCTCGCCAGGGTTGGGTACCGGTTCGGGGATGATCCGATGAGGCCATTTCGCGAAGGTGATGACCGCGCCGGGCATCACGGTGTCCCCGTCCATCACCCGCTGCCCGAGGTCATTGAGGACGCCGCTGGCCGTCGCCGGGTCGACCCCGACGATCAACAACTCGGCGTGGCCGAGCCCGAACAACCCGGTGGTGTAGGCAAAGGGCGGCTGATCGTCGGGCGCCGGATCGCACCCGGGCCGGCTGCAGGTTCCGCCGCCGACATATTGGATTTGCCAGCCGACCCGGCGGATCGCCTCGGTCATCCGGGCTTCCTCCTGGTCGTGCCAGGCTTCGAGATCCATCGGTGACCCCTTTCTTCGACCCGATCACGGTCGGGATCGAGCCGCACTCGAATATTTGCGCGGAAGGTATGCCTTGCCTGTGACAGATTCGGAGGCGTGGGGCGAAAGGCTCAGTTCGCAATGCGATGCGGGTCACGCCTCCGGGCGCGGGCGTCCGATGCTCTTGAGGGCAAGTACGGCGAAGAACAGCGCTACCGGGACGACTGCCATCGTGGCCGACCCGGAGGTGTCGGCGTGGTACGAGATGATCAGGCCGACGAATACCGACAGCACCCCGATCGCCGCCGACGCCAGCATCATCGTGCGGACCCGGCGGAAGAGGAGCGCCGCCGTGGCCGGAGGCCCCACGAGCAGCCCGAACACGAGGAGCGTGCCCACGGTCTGGAAGGATCCGATGATCGCCAGGGTCACCAGGGCGAGAAGCACGCCGTGGGCCAGGTCGGGACGCAGCCCGAGGAGTCGGGCCTTGTCCTCGTTGAATGACAGCACGAGAAACTGGCGGTAGAAGGCGATCGAGGTGACGGTGGCGATCGCCGCCACCACCGCCAGGAGCAGCACATCGCCCGCCGACACGCCGAGGGCGTTGCCGAAGAGGATCCCGGTGAGGTTTCCGGTGTACGACGACGACCGTGAGATCAGGATCACGCCGAGGCCGAGCATCCCGACGAAGAGCAGGCCGATGCCGGTGTCCTCGGAGAACGTGGTCTGGCGGTGCACCAGGCGGATCCCACCGATCATCACCAGCGCGGCGACCGCCGCCCCGATCAGGGGGTTGAACCCAAGGAGCACCGAGAGGGCGATCCCGGGGACCACGCCATGGACCAGGGCGTCGCCAAGGAAGGTCATCCCCCGGACGACGACCCAAATGCCCACCATCGAGGTGGCCACCGCCGCCAGCGCCCCACCCAGCAGGGCACGTTGCTGGAAGGCGAGAGAGAACGGGTCGGTCAGCCAATCCATGATGTCACGCTAGGGCGTCGGCGATCAGCCGGGCGTTCTCCTCGAGCATCCCGATCAGCGTGGCGGCGGGGGAGCCCTCAGCGTCGAGTGATTCGGTGTGGAGGTTCACCACCGCCACGGGCTCGCGGGCTTCGGCGGCGACCGCGGCGGCCACCGCACCCGGCTCGCTGGTGTCGGCGAAGATCGCCGGCACACTCAGTTCGTCGATCAGGGCCACCAGATCGGCGAGCGCCTGGGAGCCGGGCTCGCCGAGGGTGGAGCCGCCCGGAATGACCACCCCGACCACTTCGAACCCGTATCGGTCGGCGAAGTAGCCGATGGCGTCATGGTTGGTGACCAGCAGGCGACGGTCGGTCGGCACCGAGGCGAGGATGGCGATAATGCGCTCGTCGGCGGCCTCGAGTTCGGCCGCGTACGCGTCGGCGCGGGCGGACCAGTCGACCGACGGGTCGATCTTGGCGAGCTCATCGGCGATCAGCCGGGCCGCCTGGGCCATCCGCAGCGGATCGAGCCACACATGAGGGTCGAGCGAGTGGTCGTGGTCATCTTCGTCGGCGTGGTCGTCTTCGCCGAAGGGGAGCGGGTCGAGCAGGGGCGCCACCTCGAGCACCCGGACCCCGTCGTCGATGACCCCCGCGATTACATCCTCGAGGCCCTCCTCGAGCTCCAGCCCGTTGGCGATCACCAGATCCGCCTCGGCGAGCAGGGCCACCTCCTGGGAGGACGGCTCATAGTCGTGGGGATCAACCCCGCGGGGCATCAGCACTTCGAGCCGGGCGCTCTCGCCCACGATGTTGGCTGCCACATCGCCGAGCATGGTGGTGGTGGCCACCACCAGGGGGCGGTCGTCGTCGGCGCGCTCGGAGCATCCCGCCAGCACGCCGACGGCGAGGAGCAGGCCGGCGACCAGGCGAATCAGACCGTTCCCAGCAACTTGACGAAAATGAGAATCATTCCTATTGTTCATCCCGGCAAGGTAACAGAGGTCCGACTTGGTGGCAACAGTCGATCAGAGGGTCGAGGAGCGGCTCACCGGTCACGGAGTCCGCTACACCCGGGGGCGCCGCTCGGTGGTCGCCGCCCTGGCGCGGGCCGACGGGCCTCGTTCGGCTGCTGAACTCGTTGCGGGGCTGCGGCCGAGGGTTCCGGTGTCCTCCCTTTATCGGTCGCTCGGCGTTTTGGAGGAAGCCGGGGTGGTGGCCCCCCATCATGGGGCGCGGGGGGTCACCCGCTACGAGTTGGCCGAATGGATCGCGGGCCATCATCACCACCTGGTGTGCATCGACTGCGGCATGGTCGAAGACGTGACCGTTCCCAAAGGGGAGGAGGTGGCGCTCCGCCGGCTGGTCGAATCGCTCGCCCTCGCCTCCGGATTTGCCCCGCTGGACCACGTCCTCGAGATCGAAGGGCGGTGCCCCCGATGCCGTTAGTGGTCGATGCCGACCGGATCGTCCTGCGGTATGGGGCCCGGGTCGCCCTGGCTTCATCGACCTTTGCCATTCCCGCGGGAGTGGTGACGGCCTTCATCGGCCCCAACGGCTCCGGAAAATCGACGATCCTCAATGCCATCGCCGGGCTGGTAGTACCCGAGTCGGGCACCTTGCGGGTCGAAAGCGGCGAGGCCCGGGTGTCCTACGTCCTCCAGGCGACCAAGGTCAACGAGACGCTTCATGTCACGGTGCGAGAGGTTGCCACGATGGGCCGTTACGCCTCGACCGGCCCGTACGGGCGGCTCCGCCCCCGCGACCGTGAGGCGGTCGAGCAGGCGATGGACCGGATGGGAGTTGCCCCCCTCGCCGATCGCCACCTCCACGAGCTGTCGGGCGGGGAACGTCAGCGGGTGTTCGTGGCCCAGGGGATCGCCCAGGATCATGACCTGCTGCTCCTCGACGAGCCGCTCACCGGGCTCGACCTCACCTCCGCCCGGGCGATTGACGACCTGATCCACGAGGAGCAGGCGGCGGGCCGCACGGTGATCATGAGCACCCACGAGCTCGCCGAGGCTCGCGCCGCCGACTGGGTGCTGCTGCTCGCCGGCAGGGTGGTCGCTGCTGGGCCGCCGGCCGAGGTGCTCACCACCGAGAACCTGGTCGCCGCCTACGGCACCAGCCTGCTGCATGCGACCGAAAAGGGCCTCTTTCTGGACGACCCCGCCCACCAGCCGGTCCCTGGTCGTCACATCCACCAAGAGCGAACCATCCACGCCGAACCTCCCAGCACCGACGAGCACGGGTGAGCCGCGACATACTGGCTAGACGTTTGAAGGTGGTGGTGGGATGGCCGACGACCCAAGAGATCCGGGGTGGGGTTCGTTGTTGCAGCCGCGCGCCGGCGGTCTCGTCCTCCTGCGCACCGTGTTCGTCGCGTTCCTGATCGTTTTGGTCGTCGTGCTCGTCGGCCTGTCGTTCGTCGATGTCGATGAGCCCCTGCTGGGAACCGGTCCCGCGGTGGCGATCCTCGCCGTGGTGGGGGCGATGAGCGTTTCGATCGCGGGGCTGCTCAAGAGGCGCCTCCTCCGTGGAAGGACTTCGGCGGAGGTCGCCAGCTCCTATGGGATCTCGATGTTCGCGCTACTGGCGGTCGCGGAGGCGGTCGTGATCGTCGGGGTGGTGCTCTTCTTGTTCACCGGCACCTTTGCCATCTATCTCGTGGCGCTGGTGTTCGCTGCGCCGGCGTACGCGCTGGCGGCGCCGACCAGGGGCGACATCACCAGGCAGCAGGAGATCCTGAACCAGCGAGGGGTGAACGCCGATCTGCTGGGCGGACTGCTAGACACCAGCGCCTGACCCCAAGCGTTAGGACGGCGCCACTACCGTGCCGTTGTGCCCGAATGCGCCGTCCCGCTCCCGTGCTCGGCCGCCGACAACGGCGAGCAATGCCGCCGGATAGCCGTGCCCGGAACGCATCCCAGAATGTGCGAGAGGCACTTGGCAGAGTCAAGAGTCAAGAGTCAAGACAAGAGCGGTAGACGATCTTCTTGACTCTTGACTCTTGACTCCTGCTTCAGCCCATCAGGGCTGAAGCAGCTCGATTGTGGTATTCCACCAGTGTTTCCTCGTCGATCGATCGGTGCTGGTAGTCCTCGATCACCGGCTCGCCGCCGACGAAGACATCACGGGCGGGTGCCGGGGAGCACATGACTGCTGCGGCCACCGGGTCATGAAGGCCGCCGGAGAACTCGACCCGGCCGAGGTCGAGGGTGAAGAAGTCGGCCATGCGTCCCGTCTCGAGCGCTCCGATGTCGCCTCGTCCCAGCACCTCGGCGCCGCCGCGGGTGGCGATTTCGAGAGCGGTCCGAGCCGGCATCTGCGGTCCGGCTCCGATGCCGGGGCTGACGCCGAGCCGTCCCAGTAGCAGGGCCTGACGCGCCTCGGCGAGGAGATTGCCCGAGTCGTTGCTGGCCGAACCGTCGACCCCCAGCCCCACTGGCACTCCGGCGGCGAGATAGGCGGGAACCGGGGCGATTCCCGAAGCCAGCCGCATGTTCGACGACGGGCAGTGGGCGACTCCTGTCCTGGTGGCCGCCAACTGCAGGATCTCACCGGGTTCGACGAACACTGCATGAGCGAACCAGATGTCGTCGCCGAGCCACCCCAGGTCGGCGGCGTACGCGATCGGACGCTTGCCAAACCGATCGATGGTGAATCTCTCCTCGTCCTTGGTCTCGGCGAGGTGCGTGTGGAGACGTACGCCCTTCTCCCGAGCTAGGTCGGCCGAATCGCGCATCAACTCCTCGGTGACGGTGAAAGGAGAGCACGGCGATACCGCGATCTGCACCATCGAGCCCAAGTGAGGATCGTGGAACTGCTCGATGACCCGGATGGTGTCGGCGATGATCGTGTCGTGGTCCTGGACCACCGAGTCGGGGGGTAATCCACCGTCCTTCTCGCTGAGGCTCATCGAACCGCGCGAAGCGTGGAAGCGGATCCCGACCTCGCGGGCGCCCTCCACCTGGTCGTCGACCCGCGATCCGTTGGGCCACAGATATTGATGATCGAAGGCGGTGGTGCAGCCCGACTTGGCGAGTTCCAGCAGTCCGAGCGTCGTGGCGAGGGTTACCGACGTCGGATCGAGGTTCGCCCAAATCGGATAGAGGGTGCGGAGCCAATCGAACAACGGCACATCCTGGGCGCCCGGGACCGCCCGGGTGAGGGACTGATAGAGGTGGTGGTGGGTGTTCACCAACCCGGGGAGCACCAGCATTCCGGCGGCGTCGAAGACCTGGTCAGCATTGTTGGGAAGCTCGGAGGTCGGCCCCACTTGTTCGATGACGCCCTTGCGAGCGAACAACCCGCCACCGGGGATCTCCCGCCGCCCTTCGTCCATGGCGACGAGCACATGGGCGTTCTTCACGAGGAGGGTGGACACCAGGGGACGGTAGTGGTGCTCGATCTGGTGCCGCGCGCGGTCGAGCAGGGGGTGGATCTGCCCAGGCTATGGAGTAAGTGGAACCGAGAATTCGACGAACCTGGGGCACTCCTCTACGACCTCGAAGACAACGGCGGTGAGGGGGACAATCACCAACCTCACCTAGAAAGCCTACGACGGCTGGGTAACCCGGACCGACACCGTTGACGCCAGCATACTTATTAGGCATACTGATATGCATATGCGAACCACACTGATCCTCGACGACGCACTGGTCGAGGAGGCGCAGCGGCTCAGCGGGATCACAGGCAAGTCTGCCGTTGTGCGCGCCGGGTTGGAAGCCCTTATCGCCCGGGAGAGCGCCCGACGGCTGGCAGCGATGGGCGGGAGTGATCCCTCTGCCGAGGCGGGCCGGCGCCGCCGGTCAGCCTGAGTGACCACCCTCGTCGACACATCCGTCTGGATCGACCACTTCAGGGTGTCATCGCCGCGACTGGCCGGCCTGCTCGACGAAGCACTCGTTGTACTCCATCCCTTCGTAGTCGGCGAACTCGCTTGCGGCACGCTGAGGGGCCGCGACGAGGTCCTCGGGCTCCTCGATCGGCTCGCTGAGGCCCCGGTGGCGGAGCACCGTGAGGCGCGCGGTTTGCTCGACGCTCATCGGCTCTGGGGGCAGGGCCTGGGATGGGTCGACATCCACCTGTTGGCGTCGTGCCGCCTCGGCTCCCACGATCTCTGGACTCTCGATCGACCACTGGCAGCAGCGGCCGCGAGGCTCGGAGTCGGCGGCCCCGATGTGACCTAACGCGGCGAAAGGCGGTCAGCGCGTCCGGCGAATTGCGGGCGAGGCAGACGACGTCAGTCGACTGCCTCGCCTTCCCACAGGGCGCGGAACTCGGGGCTGGTCGCCAGCAGGTCGTTGAGCCGTCCGATCGCGGCCACTCGGCCCTGATGCATGACCACGATCTGATCGGCCCGCTGCAGTGCCGGGTGACGGTGCGACACCACCAGGCTGGTGACCCCGGACCGTTCCCGGAACAACCGCTCCCACAGCACGCGTTCGGTCTCGACATCGAGGGCGCTCGAGACGTCGTCGAACACCAGCAGGTCGGGGCGGCGGACGAACATACGGGCAGTCGCCGAGCGCTGAACCTGTCCTCCGGAAAGGCGGACTCCCATCGGGCCGACGAGTGTCGCCAGGCCCTCGGGCATCGCGTCGACGTCGGGTTCCATCACCGCCGAGGCCAGCGCGCTCTGCACCTCGGTCTCATGGTCGAGCCGCCCCATCAGCAGGTTCTCCATCAGGGACATGGAGAAGAGCCGCGGCACCTGGGGGGTGTAGGCCGATCGCGGAGGGATGAAGAACTCAGCCGGCTCCTCGACCACCTCACCGTTCCACACCACTTCCCCGCGTTGCGGCTTCACCAGCCCCAGGATCGCCCGCAGCAAGGTCGTCTTGCCCGCCCCGACTCGCCCGGTGATCACCGTGAACGAGCCAGCCGGCACCATGAACGACACATCGTCGATGCCGTCGTCGGAAGCCGGGTAGTGGAAGGTGAGGTCGCGCACTTCGAGCGTCTCGAGGGGCGCCAGATGCGGCGGCACCACATCCGGGGGCTGGAGTTCGCCGGTGAGATGGAGGGGCACTGGCTCGACGAGCCGCAGCGGGGGAGCGTCGTCGCCCATCAGCTCCACCATCCGTCCGAAGGACACGGCGGCTTGCTGGTACCGGGCGATGAACAGGCCGAGGAAGAATCCGGCGTCAGTGACGAATCCGAGGAAGTACACGAACACCGCGAACTCACCCACGGTGAACTCACCCGACCGCATCGCCGACGCGGCGACGATCAGGATGATCCCGGTCCCGATGTTGATCGTGTTCCAGAAGAGCGACTCGAGCATCGCCGTCAGGACCTTGTCCTTGATCGCCGCGGTCCGCCTCCGGTCGTTGAGCATCCGGAAGTGGGCGATCATCGGCTTCTCGGCCCCGGCGACCTTGATGGCCTGCACCGAACCGAACGTTTCGCCCAGCGCCTCGGTGATCCGTCCGGTCGCTTCGCGCGACGCCTCGCGGTACCTCTTGATGCGATGCCGGGCGATCGCCGCCAGGTAGACGACCGCGATCGAGGGGCCGAACACCAGGGCCGTCAGCAGCCCGTCGATGCCGACCAGGATCCAGATGGCCAGTCCGGTGAAGGTGAACAGCCCGATCATGTCCACGGTCCACGAGAACGACTCCACGTTCTCGTCGACGTCGTCGCGGAACCGGCTGATCGCCTCGCCCGGCGACTCCTTCATCGACTGGGCGCCCGGCAGTTCAAAGATCCGCTCGAGCATGTTGCGACGCATCAGCGTGGCGATCCGGAACATCAGGTGGGCGTCATTCCACATCCCGAGGAACATCACGGTGATGCGCCCGAAGGCGTACACCACCACGAGCCACACCAGGGTGGGCACGTCGAAGCCGGCCGTCTGCTCTCCGGTGATCCGGTCGAAGAACGCCTTGGTGATCAGCGCGGGGATCATCGGCATCACCCAGATCGAGGCCCAGGCGAGCACGTTGGCGGCGTAGCGACCCTTCTGATACTTGATGAGACCGAGACCGAGCTGGGCGGTGGATATGCGGCGCGTCGTCATGCGAGCAACTCCTCCATGCCGGTGCGGAGCAAGGTGGAGAATCGGCTATCGGGGTCGGCGGCGAGCGTCTCGCGCGGCCCGTGCTCGACGACGCGCCCCCGCTCGAGGATCAGGATGTCGTCGGCGCGGTCGACCGTTGCCAGGCGGTGGGCGATCACGATCCCGGTGCGATCGGTCAGAAGGCGATCGACGGCGCGCTCGATCAGCAACTCGGTCGCCGGGTCGAGCCGCGACGAAGCCTCGTCGAGGATCACCAATCCCGGATCGCGGAGGAAGATGCGGGCGAACGCCAGCAGCTGGGCCTGCCCGGCCGACAGCCCGCCCGACCCCGATTCGAGCATCGCATCGAGGCCGTTCGGAAGGCCCTGAACCCAGTCGCCGAGGCCGAGCTCGAGGAGCACCTGCCAGATGCGTTCATCGTCGACGCTCGAGTCGAAGAAGGTCAGGTTGTCTCGCACGGTGGCGCGAAACAGCTGCACCTCCTGGGTTACCATCCCGACCCGGGCGCGGCGGTCGTCGCGCTCGATGTCGCGGAGGTCGCTGCCGCCGACCCTGATGACGCCACTGGTCGGGTCGTACAGGCGGGTGACTAGACGGGCCATGGTCGACTTGCCCGACCCGGTGCGGCCGAGCAATCCCAGCACCCGTCCGGGTTCCATGGTGAGGTCGACCTCGTCGAGCACCGACTCGCCGTCGGAGGCGTCGTCGCGATACGCAAAGGTGACGCCGTCGAACTCCAGGGCGAGCGGGCCGGTGGGGAGCCGTCCGGTGCCGGTCTCGGGGAGCTGGGTGCGGGCGGCGAACAGTTCTTCGACGCGGGCAATTCCCGCCCCCGCCTTCTGCAGGTCCTCCATCTGAGTCCGGATCTGGTCGATCGGGTGGCGGATCAGTTCCGTGTAGTGGAACACCAGGTAGACCGACCCGATCGTGATCGTGCCGGCGGTCAACAGCCGCGAGCCCATACCGAACACCAGGGCGAGGCCGAACACGTAGACCGCGATCGAGGTCGCCCAGAGCATCGAGAAGCCCCAGCGGCCCCTGACTTCCAGCGGCAGCCACTCGCGGTGCAGCAGCGTGAAGCGATGCATCATGTAGGGCACCGCCCCGTTGGCGCGGATGTCCTCGGTTCCGCCGAGCTGCTCGCCGAGGAACCCGAAGAACTCGGCCCGCTTGGCGCGCACCTCCCGCCACCAGGGGATGGCGATCGCTTGCAGCCCGATCATCAGCACGCCGGCGACGAGCGCGAACACCGTCATCCCGATGCCGATCAGCGGATGCTCTCGCCACATGAGGAAAATCACCGAGGCGAGTAGTACGGCATTGCCGACGACGTGAATCACGAACGCCGAGAAGAAGTTCGAGAGCGTGGTCACGTCGCCGTCGATTCGCTCGATCAACTCGCCGGGCGTCTTCGTCTTGTGGAAGGACATGTCGAGTTCGAGCAGGTGCTCGGCGAGCTCCGCCCTCATCTCATTGGTCGCCGTCCACCCCACCTGCTCGGCGAAGTAGGTCGACAACACGCTGAGCGCTTGGTGGCCGACGGCGAGCAGGATGAAGATCGCCGCATACGACAGCAGCCGCGAGATGTCCTGGCCCTCCTGGGCGCCGTCGATGAACGCCCTGATCAGCTGAGGATTGGCCACCTGGAAGGCGATGCCGGTGAACAGCAGGGCGGCGAGCAGCACCACGCGTGCCCGGAGAGGGCGCAGATACTTCTTGAGAAGGCGCCAGTAGGCGCGTACGGGAATCATCGAGGCTCCTGAGAGAGTCGTCGCGCGGCGCGCGACGCGGGATCGGTGGGGTTCGGCCCAGTTGGCCGGCGATCACGTCCGGGAAGGGACGTGCGCGGTCAACGAGCCTGGGGCGGGGTGATCCTCATCTGCATACGAGCCTCCACGGCGCTGAACTGTCGCAGGGACGGGGCGGTGTGTCAATCACAGCCTCGCTTCGCTCGGTTGCAATTCGCAATTCGCTAGGGAACTACACGCAATGCCCGCTCCCTGGGTGGGCGAACCCCTGGCCGTGTCGGCGGCCGTTCTGGGCGGTTCAGCCCCGCTCGGTCGTATCGCGTATTGCGTATTGGGTATCCGCAGCGAGGCCGACCTCCGTTAGCCTGCGACCGATGCCTCTCACCACGCTGATCGACGCCGCTGCTATCGACGAGCGAGTGGGTGAACTGGCTGCCCAGATCTCCACGGACTACGAGGGTGAGGACGACCTGGTCCTGCTCGGGGTGCTGAAGGGCTCGTTCATCTTCCTGGCCGACCTGTCACGCCGGCTGACGATCCCTCATCGGATCGAGTTCATCTCGGTGTCGTCGTACGGCGAGCGGGAGAGCGAGGATCCCGGCGCGGTGCGCTTGATCCTCGACGTCCGCCACGACATCGCGTCGAAGAACGTCCTGGTCGTCGAGGACATCGTCGATACCGGCCACACCCTTACATACCTGCTGCGACTGCTCGAAGCTCGTCGCCCCGCGTCTCTGAAGACGTGCACCTTGATCCGCAAGCCCGACCGGGCCGAGGTGGATGTCCCGATCGATTACCTCGGGTTCGACATCCCGGATGTGTGGGTGGTGGGGTACGGGCTCGATTTCGCCGAGCAGTATCGAACCCTGCCACGCATCTGCATCCTGGAGAGGTGACCGTCCGGTAGCGTGCCTCCGATGACTGGCGCTTTCTCGGATGACGTCCTTGCCGCCTTTGCCCGGAGGCTCGACGACGACGGCGCCGGCAAGGCGTTCCCGGGGGATACCGGGGAACGGCAACCGATCCACACCGTCTACGGCGGTGCGCAGCTGTTCAAGTGGGATACCGCCCCCCGGCTGGGGGCGGTCGCGCTGAGGACCCTCGAGCGATACGCCCCCGACCCGGAGTCTCTGGCGGTTGCCCTGGGCAGGGAAGGCGATCCGGTTGTCGCCACCCTCTACCCGCGAATCGTCGAGAAGTTGGAGCGGGAGCCGGTCGAGGACTTTCGGATCGACTTCGAAGACGGCTTCGGCACCCGGCCCGACCCGGAAGAGGACGAGGTGGCGGTCGAGGCCGCCGGGCAGGTCGCCCGGGGAATGGCCGAAGGCGGGCTGCCTCCGGTGATCGGTATCCGGATCAAGCCATTCGGACGCGAACAGCGGGCGCGGGCGTTCCGGACCCTCGACCTGTTCTTCAGCGAACTGGTCTCCCGTACCACGGGCGCGCTTCCCCCGCGGATGCATGTGACGCTTCCCAAGGTGTTGTCCACCGAGCAGGCGGAGGTGTTCGGCGAGGCACTCGGGGTGCTCGAAGAGCGGCTCGGGCTGGAGGCCGAGGCGATCAAGGCCGAGGTGATGATCGAGGTGACTCGCTCCGTAATCGACGAGGAGGGGCGGGTGGTGGTGGCGCGTCTGGTCCGCGCCGTGGGCGATCGATGCGTTGCGGCACACTTCGGCACCTACGACTACACCGCCTCGTGTCAGATCACCGCGGCGCACCAGGGGATGACCCACCCGGCGTGCGACTTCGCCCGGCACGTCATGCAGGTGGCACTGTCCGGGACCGGCATCTGGCTTTCCGACGGGGCCACCAACGTGCTGCCGGTGCCCGTCCACCCGGAAGCGACCACGCCGGATGAATTGGCCGCGAACACCCGTGCAGTCCACAACGCTTGGCGCCTTCACTTCGACGAGGTCCGTCACTCGCTGGTGCATGGCTTCTATCAAGGATGGGATGTCCACCCTGCCCAACTGGTGACCCGGTACGCCGCGGTTCAGGCCTTCTACCTGGAGAGTCTCGATGCCGCCGCCACCCGGCTGCACAACTTCGTGGAGCAAGCTGCCCAGGCGACGCTGGTCGGCGATGTCTTCGACGACGCCGCCACCGGCCAGGGGCTGCTCAACTTCTTCTTCAGAGCCATCGCCAGCGGAGCGATAGGCGAAGAGGAAGCAGCCCGGCGCACCGGGGTGACGCTGGAGGACCTGCGCGGCAGATCGTTCGTGAAGATATTGCAGAATCGGACGGGCGCCTGACAGCGCCCCTCCGGGCGGCTTCCTAGCCGCCTTCTGCCCACTCCACCACCAGCGCCCGCTCTTCCTCGGTCATGGCGGTGGCGTTTCCGAAGGGCATGTACCCGGACTCGACCAGCGGTCCGATGATCCTTCTGCGAGCCAGCACCGCCGATTCGGTGTCGAGGAGAATTCCTTTGGCGGCTTCGGTGTAACCGGGCTCGGTCGGCGTCGCCGAATGGCATGGCACACACCTCTGCTGGACTATCGACAGGATCTGTGGCGGCACGATCTGGTCGGTCGAAGCGGGTCGAGTGACCACCGCCAGGGCGATCATGATCAGGGCCGCGGCCGGCAGGATCCACACGTTGCGGTGGCCCTGACCTCGAAGATTGAACCAGTGCCTCACCAGCGCTCCGGACGCGGCGATGCCGGCGAGGATGGCCCAGTTCCAGCGGTCCCCGAATGTCGACGGGAAGTGCCCGCTCACCATGATGAAGACCACCGGCAGCGTCAGGTAGTTGTTGTGGAGCGACCGGCGGGCGGCGTCGCGGCCTGCCTCGGCGTCGGGGGTTTTGCCCCGGGTCATCGCGTCGACCATCTGGCGTTGCGACGGGATGATGACCCGGAAGACGTTCGCCGCCATCAGGGTTCCGATCAGCGCCCCGGTGTGGATGTAGGCCGCCCGGCCGGTCATCACCTGCGAGTACCCGAACGCCACCCCCGCGCCCAATCCGAGGCCGATGAGGGCGAACCAGGCCGGGTGCCGCGCCAGCGGAGTGCGACACAACCCGTCGTAGATAGACCACCCGACGACCAGCGAACCGAGGCCGAGGGCGACCAAGGCCCACCGCGTCATCTCGAACTTGGTCGGGTCGATCGCGATCCCGCTCGGTCCCAGGTAGTACACGATGAAGAGCAGCGACACCCCGCTCAGCCATGTGGCATAGGCCTCCCACTTGAACCAGTGGAGGGTGTCGGGAAGCCGTGCAGGCGCCACGTCGTATTTGACTACCCGGTAGAACCCGCCGCCGTGAACCGACCACAGTTCGGCCGCCACCCCGGTCTCGGGGATCGCCGGAGGCCGGACCCGGTTGTTGAGCCAGTTGAAGTAGAACGACGTCCCGACCCAGCTGATCCCAACGATCACATGAATCCACCGCATGGCGATGTCGAGCCATTCCTGCAGGTGAAGGTCGAGCATCAGGACCCGCGGTAGGTGGAATACCCGAACGGGCTCAGCAGAAGAGGGATGTGGTGGTGCTCCTCGGGTGAATCGACCCGAAATACCACCGCGATCTCCGGGTAGAAGGCGTCGTCCCCTAGGTAGGCCCCGACCTCGAAGGTCAGCCGGTACTCACCGCGAACGAGTGGCTCTTCACCGAGCAGGTCGCCGATGCGGCCGTCGGTATCGGTGGTGGCGCTCGTCATCGGCCGCCAGCCATTCCCGTCGAATGCCTCGAGCCGGACCGACACACCTGATGCCGGCCGCCCCCGCCCGGTATCGAGGACATGGGTACTCAGGCTCATGTCGCCCCTGGTGGCTGGTGGCTGGTGGCTCGTGGCATCGTCTCAATCTATCCCCACGAGTCGGCGCAGACGCAGATCGGTGATCTTCTCCTGCTCAGCGGCGGCGATAGCGGCTTCGACTTCGGGGTCGTTGGCGATCCGGTCGCGGCAACGGGCCAGCAACTCTTCGGCCGACTTGCCGGTGGCGAAGATCAGGTACACCCGGCCGAAGTTGGCCTCGTATTCGCGATTACACGCGTCCAGACGCTCGAGGACCCCCGCGGGCGCCTCGCCAACTGCACCCTGCTCGGCGCGCGACCAGGCGTGGTGGCGATCGTCGCCGGGCACCGATTCGCCGATACGTGGATGGGCGGCGTAGGCCGCCTCGCGGTCGGCGGGGTCGAGTGATCGCCATGTCGACCGGGCGGTGTCGAGAAGCTCGGCCAGCGAGGCAAAGGGTCGGCGCAGCGTCATCTCCGTAGCCCAAGCACCCGACCCGCAGCAATCGCGTAACGCCGCGTGGGCCTCGTCGGGGTCGAGGCGGTTCAGCCGATCGAGGTCCATGGCTGGTCGCTGCGCCCGAAGGCGCGGAGGCGGGCGACTCCGCCGTCGGGATGGATGTTGAGCCGGAGGTGGGTGACGGGGCCGACGTCGGCGAGCTTCGTCCACTTGTGTCGCGAGTCAGGCTTGACCGGACTCTCGGGGACCAGTTGCGTCCACCCCGCCAGCCGCAACTCACCGATGGAGGCTCCGGGGGCATCGATCGCCTCGACATCGGCCGACCCGGGGGCGTTCCCCTTGAAGTGAGCGGTGTCGAACTCGATCCGATCGATGACGCCTCGCCCGGCCAGGCGAATCACCGCCCAATCGTTGCCGGCACCGCGGCGCCGTCGGGTTTCCCACCCGTCCCACATTCCCCGGGCCCGGCCGGGCACCAGCATCCGGTTTGGCGACGAGTAGTGGCGATCGGAACAGTCGATCGCGCGGGCGCCGTGGTGGAGGAGGGCGAGATCCAGCTCCCGGTCGCCCTCGAGCACTCCTTGCGGTGGCACCGGGTCACCCAGCACCCGCAGCCTGGCCACCCCGCCATCCGGGTAGATGACGAGCCGCAGGTGGGTGATGCGCAGGGGTGGGGAGGCGGCGAACTCGTTGGTGGTGTCGCCGCGCAACGGCGTGCGGCGGACGATCTCGCTCCACCGGCCCGGGTCACGCACCAACTCGACGACGGACGGATTCCCGGCGAGATCGATGGCCTCGACCGAGGCGGATTCGGGGTAGTTGCCGGTGAAGTGGGCCGTGTCGACCACGACCTGGCGAACGATGCCGGGAATGCCCATGGCGACGATCGCCCAGTCATGGCCCGGCTCGCGGCGGCGCCGCGTCTCCCAGCCGTCCATCCACTTGCCCCGCGACGTGTACTTGTCGGGATCCCAGACGGCGTCGCCGTCCCTGATGAGGCCCTCCTTGGGCGCGAAGAATTCGTCGTTGGCGGCGATCACCTTGCCGCCGAGTCGTTCCGCAGCCAGATCCACCAGTAGTTCGGTCGAGTCACTCATCTCCGCTCCAGCAGATTCCCGGTGCCGGTGGTCACCTGTCCGTCGCCGAAGACCACTTTGCCCCGGACCAGTGTGGCCGAAATCTCGCCCTGGAGGTTGCGTCCGGCGTAGGGAGTGACGGGGTGTCGCTGGAACAGTCTGTCGCCGTCGACGACCCGCCCGGCATCGGGATCCCAGATCACCAGGTCGGCGCGTCGGCCCGGCTCCACCAGACCGCCGGGGATGGCGGCGAAGTCCGCTGGTGCGGTGGCGGTCCACCGGACGACGTCGGCGAGACCGAATCCCCGGTTTGCCGCTTCGGTCCACATGATCGGCAGCCGCAACTCGAGCGAAGCGATGCCACCCCAGGCGCGGTCGAACCCACCTTGCTTGAGGCTGGGAGAGCACGGCGAGTGGTCGCTGACCACCATGTCGATGGTCCCGGCCGCAAGGCCTTCCCACAGGCGTTCGCGGTTCTCGGCGTCCCGAATGGGTGGGGCGCACTTGAACTCACAGGCTTCACCTCGGATGTCGTCCGAGCAGAAGGTGAGGTAGTGCGGGCAGGTTTCGACGGTGATCGGCAGCCCGTCGCCGCGGGCAGACTCGAGGAGGGGGAGAGCGTCGGCGGCCGAGAGGTGGAGGATGTGGGCGCGCCCGCCGGTGCGGCGGACCGATTCGATCACGGCGGCGATCGCCTCCGTTTCCGCCTCGGCCGGGCGCGAGGCCAGATACGACGGGTAGTCACGACCAGCCGGTGGCGCGGCGGCGAGCGGTCCGGGGGCCTCGGCGTGGACGAGTAGCGGAAGACCGACCGCGGCGACTGCCTCGAGTGCGTCGTCGAGCTCGCCGAGCCCGATGCATCCGAACTCGTCGACCCCCGATTCGACGAGAAAGGCCTTGAACCCGAACACTCCCTCCTCGCCGAGGGCTTTCACCTGCCCGAGATTGCCGGGGACGATGCCACCCCAGAACCCGACATCCACCGACACGTTGGAAGCCGCGGACCGCTTCGCGTGGAGCCCGGCGACCGTCGTCGTCGGAGGAACGCTGTTGAGCGGCATGTCCACGATGACGGCGATCCCACCGGCGGCTGCGGCCGCGGTGGCCGTCTCGAAGCCCTCCCACTCGGTTCGCCCCGGGTCGTTCACATGAACGTGGGTGTCGACGAGCGCCGGCGAGATCACGAGATCGCCATGGTCGGCGACCGCTACGCCGCCGTCGTCGTCGTGGCGGAGCACCGCGGCGATGAGTCCGTCCTCGATCACCACGGTGGCGGCGGTCAGTTCTTCACCAACGAGGACCCGAGTGCTGCGATGGGCTGTGGGAACCGCGCGACGTGGCATGGGTTGGTATTCAAGCGATTAGCGACGGGCGACCCGGTACTAGAAGCGCGGTCGCCGCGCGCTCCTGCGGGAGGCCGGGGGGCGGGAGGCGTTAAAGAGGCGTCGCGTAAGCCCCTGGGTCCTGATCCGCTTCGTCCTGCGCTCGTCGCACCAGATTCATGTACTTCGACCGGCCGAGGATCTGGCGGTCGAGGAGCGCTCCGAGGTGCTCCACCGTGTAGGCGGTGGCGTCTTCGAGTGGGGCGGCGATGTCGTCGGTGTCCTTCACGTACATGAGGCGGGTCCAGTACGAGTTGACGACGACCGTGAGGAAGGCCTGAACGACGCTGTTGCGTTCGAGCGCAGCGAGTGGACGCATGTACAGCAGGACGGTGAAGAGCAGCAGCGAGGTGGCGGCGATGGCGGCCACCACTCCGGCCTGCGCCCAGTTGTACCCCTCCGGGGGCACGTCGGTGGCGATCCGGACCGCGGCGATCATCGCACCGAGTGCGAGCATGAATACGACGATGAAGAGCCACTTCATGGTGGCGAAGGCGAATCGCTGGCTGCGGGCCCCACGGAGGAACTGCTGCTGGTTGGCGTCGAGGATCGCCCGAGCCATCGCGTCGATGGTCATGGACCCGGCGGGCGCGTCGGCCCAGGGCGCGCTATCTGTGTCAGTCGGTTCCGGCTTCTCCATCGCCATCGCCCCGCTTTCCCTACGCGTGGCTGAATCTACCGCGTCCTGCCTGACGCGGGTGCCGGTTGGGTCAGCGTCGGGAGCGGACCTCGTCGGTGAGGGCGTGCAGACGCGGTGAGATCTCTACGTTCCACGGGGGATCCGCCGGGCCATCGATGCGGCGGACCTCTGGGCGGAGGCCGTCGATGGACGCGATCACCGCGGCCCTCATCGCGTGGAGGTCACCGGGGGGCTTGGTGCGGACACCACCGGAGAGGTACGGCTCGAGGAGGGGGCGCCCTTCCAGTACTTCGTCGGCGAGTCCGATCACGTCGCCGCGGTCACTCCGGAACACCTGCTTGATCCCGGGATAGTTGGCCTTCCCGATCGAGCTCTTCATCAGCGCGCCGTCCTGGTCGTGGACCAACTTGTAGACGACGTCGAGGCCGGGATCGTCGGAGCTGGTCATCATGCTGCTGCCGACACCGAAGCCGTCGATGGGTGCCCCGCCCGACAGCAGCGCCTCGATCCTGAATTCGTCGAGTCCGCCGGAGGCGAGGATCTGCACTCCTTGGAGCCCGGCGGCATCGAGGATGGCGCGCACCTCACGGGAGAGCGTGCCCAGGTCGCCCGAATCGAGGCGCACTCCCGAGACCTCGATACCGTCGGCCCGCAGCCGCGGAGCCACTCTGGCGACGATCCGTGCCCCTTCGACCGTGTCGTAGGTGTCGATCAGCAGGACCGCATCGTCGGGGAACGCCCGGGCGAACGCCTCGAATGCGGTCTGCTCATCGTCGTGGGCGAGCACGAAAGAGTGGGCCATGGTGCCGGTGAGCGGCACCCCGTAGTGGTAGCCGGCTGCCACCAGTGAGGTGGCAGCTGCTCCGGCCAGGTAGGCGGCTCGCGCCCCCTTCAAGGCGGCGTCGGCACCGTGGCTGCGCCGTGCCCCGAAGTCGACGAACCTGCGCTCCCCGGTGGCGATGTGGACCCGGGCCGCCTTCGAAGCGATCAGGGTCTGCAGCCCCACCGCGTTGAGGAGGAAGGTCTCGACGATCTGGGCCTGGATCAATGGGGCGGTGACCCGGAGGATGGGCTCTTGGCCGAATACCAGTGTCCCCTCGGGAACGGCCCAGACGTCACCTTCGAAGCGGACGGTTCCGAGGTGCTTCAGGAATTCGCTGGAGAAGCGTCCCAACGATCCAAGGAATGCGATCGCCTCTTCGTCGAATCGCATCTCCTCGAGGAACTCGAGGGCGTCCTCCAGGCCGGCGGCGACCAGGAAGTTGCGATGGGGGCCGAGCTCCCTGACGAACAGCTCGAACGTTGCCGGATGGTCGAGGTCCCCCCGAAGATAGGTCTCGGCCATCGTCAGCTCGTAGAGGTCGATGAGCAGCGGGGCAGTTTCGGTGGTGATCCACTTCAAACGATGGCCACTCCGGCTTCCTGCATGGCGCCAATGGCGGCGTCGCCATCACCTTCGGCCAAGTCGACCGCGCGGATTCCGTCGACGAGGGCGATCGTTTCGTATCCGAGGCGGATGGCATCGAGCGCGGTCTCTTTCACGCAATAGTCGGTGGCGACGCCGATCACCACGACGCGGTCGATACCCCGATCGGAGAGGAGGGCGTGCAGCCCGGTGGACTCGATCTCTTCCGGGTTCTCAGGGTTTCGTACGGTGAAGCCGCTGTACCCATCCTCGCCCTTGGTTCCCTTGCGAATGATCGGTGCCTTCGCGATCACTGTGACCAGCATCTGCATTTGTGCGCCCCAGGATTCGCCGATGCAGTGGATCGGCCAGATCCCCCCGTCCTTCTCGAAATGCGGCGTCGAAAACGGATGCCAGTCCTGGGTGTACACCACCAGGGCGCCCGCTTCGGTGGCAGCAGAGATCGTCTGATTCACGAACGGGATGATCTCGTCGGCTCCGGGAACCGTCAGCGAACCGCTCTCTTCGACGAAGTCGTTCTGCATGTCGACGACGATGAGCGCCGTCTGCGGTCCAAATGTCATCGGATGACCGTGTGGATCCGCTCGGCGGTCTCGGCGAGGCGCGCCTTGGCGGCCTCGTCGACCGGGGGAAACGGCACATCGGCGAGGAAGTTGGTGGGGATCAGGTGAACGTGAGCGTGGGGCACCTCGTATCCGACCACGAGCACCACCACCCGGTGGCAGTGCGTCACCGCCTTCAGTGCCGTGGCGATGGTCTGTGACGCCGACCACAAGGCTTTGTAGTCCTCCTCGGGCAGGTCGAACAGGTAGTCCACCTCGCGCTTTGGGACCACCAGGGTGTGGCCCTCCTGCCGCGGATTGACGTCGAGGAACGCGAATGTGTGTTCGTCTTCGTAGATCTTGTGCGAGGGGACTTCCCCGCGGATGATTTTGGAGAAGAGGGTGGTCATATTCGAGAAGGGTAGAGGAGCCCGGAGGCCCCATCCGTCAGCCGATCTCCACACCGAGACCCAGGTCGGCGGCGCGCTTCAGCGCGGCCGCGCCTGCCGCCACATCCTGACTCGCGATCCCCACCGATTTGAAGAAGGTGATGTCGTCGTGGTGGCGCTGGCGATGGATCCTCCCGGCGAGCAAGTCGGCGATCGTCCCGTCCGGCTCGCGCCCCGCCTGCAGCAAGTCGCCGGCCTCGGCGGCGGCGGCTTCGAGGTCGTCGACGAAAACCTTCGCGACCCTCACCACCTCAGGCGGGATCTCGCACATCGCCGGGGTGAACGCCCCAACCGCGTTCAGGTGGGTTCCGGGACGCACCGCTCTGGATTCGAACAGCGGGACTCGGCTCGGGGTGGCAGTGGTGACCACATCCGCCTCAGCCACCGCCTCGGTCGGGTCGGCGGCCACCTCTCCATCGACCCGTGCCGCCAGTGCGGCGGCGTGATCGGGATCGCGCGACCAGACGAGCACGTCGAGGATCGGGCGCACTTCCTTCACCGCGATCACCTGGTCGTATGCCATCGCCCCCGCTCCGAGCATCGCCATCGTCCGCGCATCGGGCCGGGCGAGGAGCCTCGTGGCGAGGCCAGCGCCGGCCGCCGTGCGAATCGCCGTCAATGTGGGTCCGTCGACGAGGCCGGCGCATCGTCCGTCGGCATCGAACACCGCCACGATGCCGAATGGCTTTCCGGGAACCGTCGACACCACCTTCATACCGGTGAGATCGCCTACCCGGCCGGGCATGAAGAGCGACGGTCCCAGCCGGGAGCGAACCGGCGTCTCGCGGTCGTCGCCGAAAGCCGACTCCATCGCGGTGATCGCATCGGACATCGAAAGCGCCTCGCGGGTAGCGACAGCGTCGAGGTAGCGCATTCGGGAAAACCTAGTTGCGATTGGCGACTGGCGATTGGCCCGTCCTCTGGCCGGGGGTGGCGCTGAGCTTCGAAGCTCCGTGCCACAATCCCCATCCGTGATTCCCGACCTCGACGCGATGCTCGACACCGCCCGTTCTGCGGTGCGAGCGGCGTCGGCTCTGTGCATGCTCGTCGCCGACTCCGGACCGGAGCGGTTGGAGAAGGCAGGCCGGGAGCCGGTCACCCTGGCCGACTATGGGTCCCAGGCGGTGATCCTCGGCGCGGTTGCGGCGGCGTTCCCTGATCACGGTGTGTTGGCAGAGGAAGGGTCCGCCCACCTGCTCGCAGAGGGTGGTGCCGGCTCCGAGACCGTGGCGTCGCTGGTGGCCCAGGTCACCGGTTCGCCCTGTCGGCCGGACGACCTCGCCGATTGGATCGACCATGCCGGCGGGGGGGGACAGCCCGTATGGGCCGTGGACCCCCTCGACGGGACAAAGGGCTTCCTGCGGGGCGACCAGTTCGCGGTGGCGGTGGGCTTGCTGGACGCCGGGGTCCCGATTGCGGGCGTCCTCGGCTGTCCCCGGCTGACGATGGGCGATACCACCGGGGTGCTGCTGTGGGGGGTCCCCGGGCGAGGGGCGTGGATGGAGCCCATCGGGGGCGGCGTCGCGACCCGGATCTCGGTGTCGGCTGTGGCCGATCCTGCCGCGGTGAGGGTGCTCGGCAGCGTCGAGACGTCTCACGGGGACCCGGCGGCCATCCAACGGGTGGTGGACCGTGCCGGGTTCGGCGGCGGCTGGGTGCGGATCGATAGCCAGGCCAAGTACGCCGCGGTCGCCGCCGGCCTCGCCGAGGTCTACCTGCGCCCGGTGAGCCGGCCCGACTGGCGCGAACGAGTGTGGGACCACGCCGCGGGGGCGGCGATCGTGATCGCCGCCGGCGGAACGGTCACCGACCTCGACGGACGCGACCTCGACTTCACCACAGGCCCCACCCTGGAACACAACCGAGGAGTAGTGGCCACCAATGGAGCCGTGCACGAAGCAGTCCTGGCCGCGCTCCGATAGAGGTCCGCGATGCGCGATGCGCGATGCGCGATGCGCGATGCGCGATGCGCGATGCGCGATGCGCGAT
>JBBDMM010000004.1:0-48594 GCA_040878325.1 Acidimicrobiia bacterium | reverse complement strand
GCGCGGAAGGCGGAAGGCGGAAGGCGGAAGGCTCCCTGTATCCTCCACGCCGATGCCCAGCCTTCCTGAACCAATCGACCGCGTCCGCTTCCGTCACTTCGGGGGCGATGACGACTTAGTTGGCATGGTCGCGGTGCTCTCTGCCGCCAAGCGGGCCGACGGAGTGGACCGCACCGACACGGTCGAGACCATGCGGAACGTCTACAGCAATCTCAACAACTGCGATCTCGACACCGACCTCTTGATCGCCGAGACGGACGACGGCATCGTCGGCTACTTCCGGGTCACCTGGTGGATCGAAGAGGCGACCCGGGTGCGGGTGCTGGTCCATGTGGGATGGGTGCATCCGGCAGTCCGCGGGCTCGGGGTGGGCACCACGATGCTCGAGTGGTCTGAGGCGCGCCTTCGGGAGATTGCCGCCGAAAAGCCCTACGACGCGGGAACCACCGTGTTCGAGTCGTGGTTCGACGACGGCGAGGTCGTCCGGCGGGAGGCGCTCCAGGCGGCCGGTTACGCCCCTACCGAGATGTATGCCGAGATGACCCGGCCGCTCGACGAGCCGATTCCCGACCTGCCCTTGCCCGATGGTCTCGAACTCCGCCCGATGTCCATCGACGACGCCCGCAGGGTGTGGGAGGCCGATCAGGAAGCATTCCGGGATCACGTCGGCTACTCCCCGGGCACCGAAAACGATTACCGCGAGTTCCTCGGGGGCCACTACTGCAAGGATCCCTCGTTGTGGAGGGTCGCTTTCGAGGGCGATCAGATCGTCGGCATGGTCCTCAACTACATCGACCACGACTCGAACAAGGAGTACAGCCGCAAGCGCGGATACACCGAGAGCATTTCGGTGCAACGCCCGTGGCGCGGCAAGGGCGTGGCCCGGTCCCTGATCGCCGAGAGTATGCGGATGTTTCGTGGCATGGGAATGACGGAGGTGGCCCTGGGCGTGCACACCACCAACCCCACCGGCGCCTTTCGCCTGTACGAAGGCCTGGGCTACAAGGTGGTCGCGACCAGCAGGGAGATGCGCAAGGCGTTCGAGTAGCGCTGCCCGTTGTTGGGCTTCGTCTCTCGGCTACCCGCCGATCGCCACCGGGGCGAACATCGGGTAGCCGGTGGGGGCATCGAGAGCGAGCAGCGATTGGTCGGAGCCGTCCCAACGCATCACCCAGATCTGGGTGGCTCGGTGACGGTACGACTGGAACGCGATGTACTCGCCGTCACGAGACCAGGTCGGGTACTCGTCGTCGCCTGGGTGGTCGGTGAGCGCGACCTGGCCCGAACCGTCGGCGTTCATCACCCAGATGTCGAAGTTGCCCGAACGGTCGGAGGTGAACAGGATCTCGGTCCCGTCGGGCGACCAGGCCGGGTCTCCGTCGAAAGCGAGGTTGTTGGTCAACTGGCGAACATCGGTGCCGTCCGAGTTCATGACGAAGATGTCACTGTTGCCATCGGTCCGCCGCCGAAAGGCGATCTGGGTGCCATCTGGCGACCAGGTAGGCGACGAGTCGCGATCTTCGAATTCGGTGAGTCGGGTGACCACCCCACCCGCATCGAGGTCGATTACATAGATCTCGAATTCGTCGCTTTCCCGATCGGAGATGAACGCGACCTTGGTGTCGACCGGTGCGATCACCGGCCGATCGTCGCTCCCCTCCGCCTCGAGGAGGGGCAGGACGCCCTCTTCGTCCACGAGAGCCAGGAACAGGTCGCTGTCACCCCCTGCGCCGATCGCGGCGAACGCCACCGCGCTGCCGTCCGGCGCCCACGATGGTTGAGAGCTCAGAGTGCCGGTGGCCTCTCCGGAAGTCAGATTCCGCGTCAATTCGCCGGTGGTGCCATCCATCAGCCACACGTCGAGGACGCCATCGACCTCGGCAAGCACCGCGAGGGTTTCGCCATCGACCTGAAGCGAGCCGCTGAAAGTGGTCCCGAGGAGGGGCTCGTCGGAATTCACGGCACAAACCGCCTGACGCGCTCCGGCGGCCCAGTCGGCCTCGTCGGGCCATACCACGAAGGCCGAAAGGAGCGTTTCGCCGAGGGGTCGGCCCAGATGACCTTCGAACGCGGCGTCACACCCAGCGGTCGCCGAGTCATTGACCGCCTCTTCGCCGGGGTATGAACCGCCGGCACCGGGAGCGATGTCCACCAGTGCGGCGACTTCGTTGTCATGGGCGGCTTCGCAAGGGACGATTGCCGGAGGTGTGGAGAAGTCGAAGTCGTCGCCGTTGAAGACACTGTCGAAGCAGATGCCGGCGGCGAGATCGTCGAACCACGTCCCCTGCCCGGGCGCGGCGCTGCTCGTGGTGGTGGAGGCGGTTCCAGCCCCAGTGGTGACGGTGGTGGACCCCGTGCCCCCACCGCAGGCGGTGGCGAGGACCATCAAGGCCATGAGTGCGGCTGCTCTGCGGATGTCGGCCTCCCTCGTGAGTCGGCAGAGGCTACCTGTCCGATAGGGCTTGGCGGCCGCGCCGCCTCGGCGCATGGTCCAGGCCGGTAGCCTCGCCCGAATGGATTCCGCTGCACTCGAGACGCGAGCGCGCCAGGTGCTCGACCGGGCGGCCTACGAGTACTTCGCCGGCGGGTCCGACGACGAAGTCACGCTTCGCGACAACGAGGCGTCGTGGCAGCGGCTGCGGCTGATTCCGCGCGTCATGCGGGATCTGTCCTCGGTGTCCATCGAGCAGACGTTGTTCGGTAACCAGATGGCTGCTCCGATGCTTGTCGCCCCCATGGCGTTTCAGCGGATGGCGCACCCCGATGGCGAGGTGGCCACTGCTCGAGCCGCTCATTCGGCCGGCATCCCAATGGTCATCTCGACGATGTCGACCGTGACCCTGGAGGACATCGCGGCGGCAGTCGGTGACTCGCAACGATGGTTCCAGTTCTACCTCCATCGCGACCGCGGTCTCAGCCGTCGGCTGCTCGAGCGTGCCGAGGGGTCGGGATGTACTGCGGTGGTGCTCACGGTCGACGTTCCGGTGGTGGGGCGGCGGCGCCGGGACGAAACGAATCGGTTTCAGCTCCCCGACGGCATCACGGTCGCCAATCTCGAAGCCTCTCTCGAGAGCGGCGGAGGCTCGGCCCTGTCTGAGTACTCCGACGCTGCATTCGAGCCATCGTTGACACCCGACCTCCTCGAATGGATCGCCGGTGTCACCGCTTTGCCGCTGCTGGTCAAGGGGGTTCTGCATCCAGACGACGCGGTCGCGGCCGTCGAAGCGGGTGCCGCCGGCGTGATCGTGAGCAATCACGGGGGACGCCAACTCGATGGTGCGATTGCGTCGGCGGACGCTCTTCCCGCCATCGCCGACGCCATCGGCGGGCGGGTACCGCTGCTGGTGGACGGCGGAATCCGTAGTGGCACCGACATCCTCAAGGCACTCGCCCTTGGGGCGACCGCAGTCCTGGTGGGCCGGCCCGTGCTGTGGGGTCTGGTCGTGGGCGGGGAGCACGGGGCGGCGGCGGTGCTTGAGGAACTGGCCCAGGAGCTGACCCGGGCGATGACGCTGTGCGGGGCCAAGACGGTCGGCGACATCGAAAGGTCCCTGATCGCGTAGCCGGGCGGCCTTCCGCCATCCGCCTTCCGGCGGGCACGAGTCGGCTCCTTTCTTGCTGGAGCCGGAGCAGGAGCAGGAGCCGGAGCCGAGGCCGAGCGAAGCGAGGCCTCCTGCGGTACCTTTCAGGCACCAATCTGGAGGGATCCGCCCATGGAGGACATCGACTTCACCCCGGTACAGCACAAGACGTGGGCTGAGCTGTACCGTCGGCAGCTACCGAAGATCCGCAAGCATGCCTGCTCGGAGTACATCACCGGATTCGACCTGCTCCAACTCCCCGCCGACGAGATTCCGAGCCTCGATTACCTCAACTCGAAGATCACCCCGGCGAGCGGCTGGACCATCGTCCGCACGGATACTCGCTACACCGACAGCGACGAGTGGTACCGCTACTTCGATCGCAAAGAGTTCCTCATCACCAACTACATGCGGTCATGGGAGGAGCTCGATTGGACACCGGAGCCCGACATGTTCCATGACATCTTCGGCCACCTTCCGTTCTTCATGCTCCCCGAGTACGCCGCGCTGCAGGAGATGTTCGCTCCTGCCTATCTGGCGACCGATGACTCGGAGGAGAAGGAGAACATCAAGCGGCTCGCGTGGTACTCGACCGAGTTCGGGATGAAGCGCGAGGACGGCGAGCTCAAGGTGTTCGGCACCGGCTTGATGTCAGGGGGCGACGAATTCACCCGCGCGGCCGAGGGAAAGATGGACTACCACGACTTCACCGTCGAGAACGTGGTGGGTCACGACAAGGTGATGTACGAGCAGCACACCGAGCTGTACGTGGTCGGCTCGCTGGACAGCCTCAAGGCCGAGCTGGCACGGTTCTTCGACCCCATCCTCGAACGAGCGTCCTGACCGTCATTGGTGGACGGCGTGACTAATCGAACGACCCGGCGTAGCGTTTCGGTATCCGGGCCTTCACCCGGGTTCCTGCGGGCTCGTGGGACTCCGACACGATGTCGCCGATCCGGTGGATCAGATCGACCAGGTCACCACGTTCGAAGGGGATGAGCACCTCGACGTCGATCCGGTCGAGAGATAGCGTCACGTCGAGCGCCTCGAGCAGGGCATCGATTCCGGTTCCCCGGGTCGCGGCAACCGGCACGGCACCGGGATGACGGGCGAGGAGCCGGTCCACTGCAATCGGTGACGCGATATCGATCTTGTTGAGCACCATCATTTCCGGGATCTGATGCGCCTCGATCTCCTGCAGGGTCGCCCGGACGGCGGCGATCTGGCGCTCGGGGTCGTCCGCGGCCGCGTCGACCACGTGGACCAGCAAGTGGCTGCCGACCGTTTCCTCGAGCGTCGAGTGGAACGCGTCGACCAGTCCATGGGGAAGGTCGCGCAGGAAGCCGACGGTGTCGGATACCACCACCTCGCGGCCGCTGGGCAATTCGAGCCGCCGCACCGTGGCATCCAGGGTGGAGAACAGCCGGTCCTCGACGAGTACTCCGGCGTCAGTCAGCCGGTTGAGCAGGCTCGACTTGCCCGCGTTGGTGTATCCCACGAGAGCGACCGAAGGAACCTCTGACTTCATCCGGGCCTTGCGCTGGGTCGCCCGGACCACCTCGAGTTCCTCCAGTTCCACTTTGAGCTGGGAGATTCGGCGCAGCACCCGCCGCCGGTCGGTTTCGAGGCGGGTCTCGCCTGGGCCGCGGGTGCCGATTCCGGCGCCAAGGCGGCTCATCTCGACGCCCTTCCCGCGGAGGCGGGGGAGCAAGTAGTGGAGCATGGCGAGTTCCACCTGCGCCCGGCCGGCCTTGCTGGTGGCGTGCTGGGCGAAGATGTCGAGGATCAAAGCCACCCGGTCGACGACGTCGGTCCCGAAGATCTCCTGGAGATTGCGCTGTTGGATCGGGGACAGCTCCCCGTCCACGACCACCAGGTCGATGTCACTCGCCCGACCGATGTTCGCCAACTCTTCGGCCTTTCCCTTCCCGATGTAGGTGGCGGGGTCGGGTTTGGGACGCTTCTGCACCGCCCGCTCCACCACGATGGACCCGGCCGTGTCGACCAGTCGCTCGATTTCGTCCAACGACATGTCGACCCCTGACGAGTCGCGCCCGTCGTCGAGGGCGACGATCAGGGTCCGCTGAACGGCGACCGTGACATCGGTGACGGTCGCAGTGAGCCGGCGCCGAGAGCGCCCAACATGTCGGTTGGTCATGTACGCATGTTCCCACGGGTGTGGACGGCTAGCGTCGCCGACCGCGATGCGCGATGCGCGACCGGCTGAACGCTTGGCGAGACTCTCACCGCTCTCTTGCGGGAGGCGGGAGGCGGGAGGCGGGAGGCGGGAGGCGGAAGGCATGAAGGCTGCTTCAGCCTTCATGCCACCTCACTGCCTCACCCGTCTGCACATCCCACAGAGCGCGGTAGATCCGGGAGTTGGCGAGCAACTCGTCGTGCGTGCCCACTTCGGCTACCCGGCCGTCGTCGAGCACATAGATGCGGTCGGCGTGGCGGATGGTGGAGAGGCGGTGGGCGATCACGACAGTTGTTCGGTCGAGGGAGATCCGCTCGAGGGACCGTTGGATCGCCGCTTCGGTCTCGTTGTCGACGGCCGAGGTCGCTTCGTCGAGTACCAGGATCGGCGGGTCGACCAACACCGCGCGAGCGATCGACACGCGCTGGCGTTGGCCGCCGCTCAGCTTCTGGCCGCGCTCGCCGACGATGGTGGCGTAACCCTCGGGGAGGCGGGTGATGAATTCGTGGGCCTCGGCGATTTCGGCGGCTGCCCGAATCTCATCGTCGGTGGCTTCGGGCCGCCCATAGGCGATGTTGTCGCGCACGGTTCCGTGGAACAGGAACACGTCTTGGCTCACGAGGCCGATCGCCCGTCGCAGGTCCCGGGCCTTGAGGTTGCGCAGATCGTGCCCGTCGACCGTGATCCGCCCCGAGTCGACGTCGTAGAAGCGGAGCAGCAACTTCACGAGGGTCGTCTTGCCCGATCCGGTGGCTCCGACGAAGGCGGTGGTTCGTCCCGCCTCGGCCGCCACGTTGATGTCGTTGAGGACGCGGTGGCCCGCCTGGTAGGCGAAGGTGACCCCGTCGAAGTGGAGGTCGCCCTTGACCGTCTCGCGGGGGAGCGGTCGATCGCCGTCCTGGAGACGCGGTCGAGCGTCGACGACGTCGAGGATGCGGTTGGTGGACGCCATGGCCCGCTGGTAGAGGTCGAATGTCTCGCCGAGGCGGGTCAACGGCCACAGCAGGCGCTGGGTGAGGAACACCATCACGCTGTAGGCGCCGACTTCGAGGCCGCCCTCGAGCGCCCGGAAGCCGCCCCAGACCAGGGTGGCGGTGAACCCGACCAGGATCACCACGCGGATCAGTGGGGAGAAGGCGCTCGACAAACGAATCGCCGACCGGTTGGCGTGGCGGTATCGCTCGCTCTCCTGTTCGATCCGGCGGACGCTGTCGTCCTCTGCGGTGAATGCCTTGATCGTCGAGATGCCGCCGAGGTGATTGGACAATTCCGCGTTCACCGCCGCCGCCCGCTCCCGCACGTCGGCGTACCGCGGCTCTAGCAACCGCTGGAACCGGAACGATCCCCACAGGATGAATGGGATCGGGAGGAACGCCAGCCAGGCGATGCCGGGGGCCAGGTAGAAGAAGATCGCCCCGATGAGCACCACGGTGGTCAGCACCTGGAGGATCTCGTTGGCGCCACGGTCGAGGAAGCGCTCGAGTTGATTGACGTCGTCGTTGAGCACCGCCATCAGGTCACCGGTCGCCCGGTCCTCGAAGTAGCGGAGCTCGAGTTCCTGCAGCTGGGTGTAGGCGTCTATCCGAAGCTCGTGCTGGATGCTCTGGGCGAGGTTGCGCCAGGCGACCCCGTGCAGGTACTCGAAGAGCGACTCGAGCGCCCAGATGATGAAGGTGATCACGGCCAGCGCCACGATCTGAGAACGCGGCGTCTCGAACCCGAACGACGCCAGCACCGACCCCTCCTGGCGGACCACGATGTCGACCGCGGCGCCGATCAGCATCGGCGGAGCGATGTCGAAGGTCTTGTTGAGCACTGACCACGACGACGCCGCGATCACATCCCGGCGGTGCCCGGCGGCGTAGCGCCACAACCGGCGGAGGGGACGCTTTCGGATCGGCTGCTCCATGTTGGACCCGGCCTTCTTGCGACTTGCCACTTGCGACTTGCTACTCATCGCGGAGGCGCAAGGAATCGAACCCTGCGGGCCGATGAGGCCCGCCTCCGGTTTTGAAGACCGGGGAGCCCACCAGGCACTCGAACGCCTCCGCCGGGCACGCTATCCGGAATCCCCCTATGGGACAATGCGGTTGGCGGGTGGTCTCCGTGTCCGATGTCCGCCACCCGCTCGAGATCAGCCCTCGGGCTGGGGCGGGTGAGGGAGCCGGGCGAGGAAATCAGCCTTGCGCTCCTCGTCGAGCAGGTCCAGCGGGTTGAACGGCGCCGGGTCGAGCACATGGAGCATCGCCTCCCTGCTTGAAATCACCACCAGGTCCGGGGCGGCGTGCCTCATCAACTCGCTGTGGGGGTCGACGATCTCGACCACGATCAGCGCATGGGGGTTCAGAGCGCGCACGCGCGAAGCGATGTGCAGTGTTTTCGCGTCCGGGTCGGCGAAGCGGAGGTTGGCGAACACGAACACCATCACGGCGCCGGCGCAGTTGGCCTGGCGGAGAACCGAGGGGTTGATGGGGACGCCACGCACGAACCAGTGTTCTGGGTAGGGGTTGCGATCGACGAGGTCGGTTGTGATCACAACCGGGTAACCACGGAGTTCGGGCACCCGGGGGAGGCTCTGTACCAGCTCATCGGCGATGGCGGTGTACTCGCAAATCATGATGTGGCCCCCGAACCGGATCTGCGCGGTTCCGGCGCGGTGCCGGTCGATGACGCGGTGAGTCGACTCGACGATCATGGCGATCAGGTTCGTGAACACGAAGAAGCCGCTCACGATCGTCACGATGGCCACTATTCGCCCTCCCTCCGTAATGGGGACGATGTCGCCATAGCCGACAGTGGTGCTGGTGACCACCCACCACCAGATGACGTCGAACCAGGTCTCGATCTCGGGGTTGGTGCCCTTCTCGAAGATCCCGATCCCGACCATCGAGACGAGGAGGCTCCCGAAGGCAACGACAACGAGGAGCCGCATGCGCTGCCTCATTCGAGTCCGTCGCCCTCCTCGTGGGTTCCGCCAAGGTAGCGGCTCGACCGCCTGTTAATGCCTCTTCGGCTGACGCCTCATCGCGGTGTCGGCCGGGTCCCTGCCCAGCCGACCGTGGGGCCTTTGACCGTCCACTGCCTCACGCCGCCCGTGGTGTCTCGTTGCGGTTGACTCGACTACACACGGTGGTCGGGTTTCGTTTACGATGCCTCCTGTGGGAGTCATGAGATCGGTCCGGCCGCGGTTCGGGCAGGCCTTGCGCGCGCGGCGTTTCGACTTGGGGTGGACCCAGGCGCGCCTCGCCGCGGCCCTGGGGGTTCGTCCCTCCGACGTCGCCAGATGGGAGCGAGCGGAATCCCTTCCGCCCGCCGCCACGATCAGAGCAGCCGCCCGAGTGCTGGGCGCAAGTCCCGAATTGGCCCGATCATGGCTCGAGGAGGTCGGTGAGGCTCCGGCGGCGACGGTCGGGGAGATCTCGGTCCGCCTCTTGACCTCGGTACTCCCCGCGGATCCCTTCCAAGGACCGACCCCCGGTCCGCAGGCGATCCAGGAGATCATCGACCTTCGCGACCGGCCCGCCGCACCGGAGAAGACCGTGGTGGTTCGTCCGGCGCCCACCGGGGTGGTGTTCCCCGGCCGGGCGGAGGCCGTGGTGTACTCGTCGGCACCGCTCGACCCGGCAGCGCAGGCGCCTTCGGCGGGCCGGGTGGCCTTGACCTCGGCTGCGCTGGTCGCGCTGGGTGCCGTGCTCTGGTGGGCATTCGGCCAATTGGGAACCGGGCTCTCGGCGCTGTTCGACCTATTCGGCGGTCCTCCTGATACCGGTCCGTTCGGCGGCTGATTAGTTTCCAGGGGATGGAACCGATTCGATTGGTCGTGGGACCCCTGGGAGGCTCCGGCGTTGCCGAAGCCGTCGCAGCCGTGCCCGGCACCAATCCCCTGATCGTGCGGTCGGCCGACCAGATGCCGGCCTCCCTCGGCGAAGCCGAGGTGGTGGTCGCATTTCGCTGGTCAGACGACTGGCTGATCCCGTCGCTGCGCTGGGTGCAGTCGGTGTCGGCCGGCACCGATCAGTTCCCGCTCGATCTGCTGCGCTCCAAAGGCGTGGTGCTCACCTCGGCGCGGGGGATCCATGAGACGCAGGTTTCAGAGCATGCCCTCGGACTGTTGTTGGCGATGACGCGGGGAATCGCCACTGCGGCGACCAACCAGGCAACCCGGACCTGGGTGTGGTCCGAGGTGACCGAACTCAGCGGCAAGACCCTCGGGGTGCTCGGCCTCGGAGTCATCGGCGAGGGAGTGGCCCGGCGCGCCCGGGCCTTTGGAATGCGAGTGATCGGTACCAAACGGAATCCGTCGTCCTACGAGGGAGTGGCCGAGAAGGTGTTCGGTCCCGAAGGGACCCTGGAAGTGTTCCGGGCCGCCGACGCCGTCGTCATCACGCTCCCCGGAACGGCCGAGACCGAGCATCTCGTCGGTGCGGCGGAACTGGAGGCGCTCAGCGGCGGTTGGCTGGTCAACGTCGGCCGGGGATCGGTGATCGACACCGGCGCGCTGATCACCGCGATGGGCGACGGGCGGCTCAAGGGGGTGGCGCTCGACGTTTTCGACCAGGAGCCACTCCCGCAGGATTCCCCCTTCTGGGACCTGCCAGGCGTGCTCGTCTCCCCCCACCTTGCCGGGCTGTCGCCACGTTACGGCGAGCGCCTCGCCGCCCTCTTCGAACGTAACCTGGCCGCGTATCGCGGAGAAGCGGAGTGGGTGAATAGGGTGGTCTGAAGGGACCGCCTTCGGCGGTCCGCAATTCGCGATGCGCGATGCGCAAACGGTTGAACAGGGGTTGAGACCCTGACCCGGTCTTGCTGAGGGCGGAAGGCGGAAGGCCTATCCGGCTGCTTCAGCCACTCTCTTTGCCACCTCGGCATGAACCGCTCTATCGAGGGCATCGGGGAGGAGGTCGGCTCCGGTGGCGAGCGATGAGAGGGCCTCGGCGGCTGCCCGCTTCATGGCGGTCGTGATGGAGGAAGCACCGGCGTCGAGGGCCCCGCGGAACAGGCCGGGATAGGCGAGCACGTTGTTGACGATCGATCCGTCGGCGGCGATCGCGGCCCCGCCGGCAAGCGCCTCGTCGATGGCGATCTCTGGCTCCGGGTTGGTGAGTGCCACGACTACCTGTCCCTTTCGAACCTTGCTCGCTTCGAGGAGCCCTGGCACCCCTGACGTGAGCACCAGGACGTCGGACCCGGCCACCACCTTGTCGAACCCACTCGGGTCCGCGGTGGCCCTGGTCGGCGCCCGGCATTCGCCTCCCGCCTGATCGAACCGCTCCACTGCTGCCTGGTTCGGGTCGAATGCCGAGACGAGGCTGAATGGAAGGGACGCCGCCAGCACGGCGATTGCCGAGCCTGCCGCCCCCAGGCCCACCTGGCCGAAGGTCATCGATTCGATCGGCCGGTCGAGCAGGCGCACTGCGGAAAGGACCGCGGCCAACACCACCACCGCGGTGCCGTGTTGGTCGTCGTGCAGCACCGGGATATCGAGCCGCTCGATCAGTTGCTGTTCGATGTGATACACACCGGGGCTGGCGATGTCCTCGAGATGGATGCCACCGAACCCCGGCGAGATCCGCACCACCGTCTCGATGATCTCGTCGGGGTCGGTGGTCCCGAGCACGATCGGCACCGCGTTCAGGTCCACCAGGCGGGAGTAGAAGAGCGCCTTGCCTTCCATCACCGGGAGGGCGGCGAGGGGACCGAGGTTGCCCAGGCCCAGTACCCGGGAGCCGTCGCTGATGACTGCCACCGTGTTGCGCCGCCAGGTGTAGCGATCGGCAAGACCGGGGTCGGCGTGGATCGCCTGCGCCACCCGGGCGACCCCGGGGGTGTACACCTGGCGCATGTCGAGCAGCGTCTCGACCTCCACGGTGGGGACCACCGCGATCTTGCCGCCCTCGTGCGCCGCAAAGACGCGGTCGATGCTGTGCTCGACGAGTTCGACGTCCGGTAACGCCTCGATAGCGACACGAATCCGATCGACCGCCTCGTCGCCGGGGGCGATCACGGTGACGTCACGCACGTTGTGGTCGCGGGTGATCGACAGCGTTTCGATCTCGCCGATGTGGGCGCCCTGCTCCCCGATGGCCGCCAGCACTTTGGCGAGCGTCCCCGGCGTGCGCCGGGTGCGGATGCGGAAGACCTCGTCTCGTTCGATCACGCTCGCGAGTATCGCGGGTCTTGGACTGGCAACTGGCAATTGGCGAATGGCGGTTGGCAAGAAGCTCGATGTGAATGCTGTCATGCAATCTCTTGTCGCTGCCCCTGGGTTACTCTCCGCGGGCCATGCGCCGAATCGTGCTTGCCCTCCTCTTGATCATCGTTGCCTGCGGGGACGACGCCGTCTCGACCACCGCCCCTGCCGCGGCTTCACCGTTTCCGGAGGGGGCCTTCGCCTTTGCGGCATCAGAGAACCTCGGGGTGGGGGAGGAGAGGCTGCTGGTGGCGGTCGCCGACGTTGCCGGTGCCAGGCTCCCTTCGCCGACCATTCCAGTCACGATCTCCGTCTGGCCCGAAGGCGACGAAGCCTCGGCCCAGGCGGTCGCCGGTACCTTCACCTGGGTGATCCCCGAAGTGAGCGGCCTGTATCGGGCGACGTTCGAGTTCGACCAGCCCGGCACCTGGATCGTCCGCCTGACCCCCGATGGTGCCGAGCCTCTCGAGACGTTTCCGGTGACCGTCCACGCCGACCACCCCGTGCCGGCGGTGGGGGAGGCGGCGCCGCAGTCGGACACCCCGACCGCCGACGATGCCCCGCTCGCCGAGATCAGCACCGATCCCGAGCCCGATCCGCGGTTCTACACCCTGAGCATCGCCGAAGCGGTCTCGAATGGGCGTCCTACGGTCATCGTCTTCGCCACCCCGAAGTTCTGCCAGACAGCAGTGTGCGGCCCCACTCTCGACCTCGTGAAGGAGATCGTCGCCGATCACCCCGACGTGGACTTCGTCCATGTGGAGATCTACACGAATCTCGACGACGCCCAGAACCTCGAACTGGTGCCCGCGGTCTTGGAGTGGGGTCTGACGTCCGAGCCCTGGGTCTTCGTAGTCGACGCCGCGGGCATCGTCGTGGCACGGTTCGAGGGAGTGGTGGCGCCCGAAGAGATCGCCGCCGCCCTCAGCGGATCCTGAGCCCCCGAAGTGGTTTTGCCGAGCGTTCGGACTGGGGACTGGAGACTGGAGACTGGCGGCTGGAGCCGGTTACCATTCCGGCCGCTCAGTCGGAGGACCGGAGGGACTCCCCTTGATGGCGATGAATCGGGTAGCCGCGTGATGGAGAGATCGCGTCTCCGGTTGTCGCTGCTGGCTGGATCCATCGTGGCTATGGCGGTCAGCGCGTGCTCCTCCGACGACCCCACCGATCTCGGCTCGATCGTCGAAGGCGACTTCCCCCAGAATTCGCTCAATCCCGCCGGCCCGCAGGCCCGGCAGATCGACGACCTGTTCTGGCTGGTCTTCTGGATCGCGGTCGTCGTGTTCGTGCTCGTGATGGTCGCCCTGCTCGTTGCCCTGGTCCGTTACCGACACCGGGAAGGATCGGACCGACAGGTCCGGCAGGTTCACGGCAACACGAAGCTGGAGATCCTGTGGACGATCATCCCGGTCGTGATCCTTGCCGTCATCGCGGTGCCGACGGTCGCCACGATCTTCGATCTGCGGGAGGAGCCGCTGCCGGAAGAGAACGCTCTCATGGTCGAGGTCATCGGTCATCAGTGGTGGTGGGAGTTCCGCTATCCCGAATATGGATTCAGCACGGCCAACGAGATGCACATCCCCACCGATCGGCCGGTCTACCTGTCGATGACCTCGGTGGATGTGATCCACTCGTTCTGGGTGCCCCAGCTCAACGGGAAGCGGGACGTGGTCCCCGGGCGGACCACCCATCTCACCCTGCAGGCGGACGAGCCGGGGGTCTATCTGGGCCAGTGCGCCGAGTTCTGTGGCCTCGCCCATGCCGACATGCGCCATCGGGTGTTCGCCCATGAAGAGGCGGAGTTCCATGCTTGGGCGACGGCTCATGCCCAGCCGGCAGTCATTCCTACCGAGGGCCTCGCCGGCGAGGGTTGGGAGACGTTCCAGGTGATTTGTTCCGCGTGCCATGCCATCGATGGCACCAGCGCCTCTTCGCAGTTGGCGCCGAACCTGACCCATTTCGCGTCGCGGACCTCGTTCGGCGGTGCGACCTTCGCCAACAATGAGGAGCATCTGCGCGAGTGGCTCCGTAACCCGCCGGGCATGAAGCCGATGGACCCGGACCGCAACGACCTGGCCGCCGGTCGAATTCTGGGGATGCCCGACTTCGGGCTCACCGAGGAGCAGATCGACGGCCTGATCGCACTCCTGGAGACGTTGAAGTGAGCGAGGAGACCCAGATGGCCTCGACGGATCACACCGCCCATCGGGGCGGGGCGTGGGGTTGGATCACCTCCACCGATCACAAGAAGATCGGCATCCTCTATGGCGTCTCGGCAATCATGTTCTTCCTGATTGGTGGAGTCGAGGCGCTCCTGATCCGCACCCAGTTGGCCCTCCCCAACGGCGACGTGCTGTCGGCGGACGCCTACAACCAGATGTTCACGATGCACGCCACCACGATGGTGTTCCTCGTGGTCATGCCGGCCGCGGCGGCCTTCACCAACTACTTCCTCCCACTGCTGCTCGGGGCGCGCGATGTCGCCTTCCCCCGACTCAATGCGCTCTCGTACTGGATCTTCTTCTTCGGGGGGCTGTTCCTCACCATCTCGTTCTTCGTTGGGGGAGCGCCGGATGGCGGGTGGTTCGGGTATGCCCCGCTCAGCACGCAGGTCTCCGAGGTGGTCCGAATGGACTACTGGGCTCTGGGGTTGCTGATACTCGGCCTGGCCTCGGTGCTGTCAGCCATCAACTTCATCACCACCGTGTTCACCATGCGCGCTCCGGGGATGACCCTGATGCGGATGCCGGTATTCGCCTGGATGGCATTCGTCGTGGCCTTCTTGCTGCTCTTCTCGCTCCCGATCATCACCGTCGGCCTGTTCCAGGTATTCCTCGACCGAAACCTGGGCACCCTGTTCTTCTCGGCTGCGGGCGGTGGCGATCCAGTGCTGTGGCAGCACCTGTTCTGGCTGTTCGGCCACCCGGAGGTCTACGTGCTCATCCTTCCGGCGATGGGCATCGTCTCCGAGGTGCTGCCGGTGTTCTCGGGTAAGCCCCTGTTCGGTCGCTCCTTCGTGATCTTTTCGGGCATCGCCATCGGCTTCATGGGCTTCGGCGTGTGGGCGCACCACATGTTCACCAGCGGCCTCGGCCCGGTGGCGGAGGCGGCTTTCGCGCTGACGACGATGTTCATCGGGGTGCCGACCGGGGTGAAGATCTTCAACTGGCTAGGGACGCTCTGGGGAGGTTCGATCAGGTTCAAGACACCGATGCTGTTCTCGCTGGGCTTCATCGCCATGTTCGTCATCGGCGGCCTCTCCGGGGTCACCCACTCGATAGTCCCCGCCGACACCCAGCAGCACGACACCTACTACGTGGTCGCCCACTTCCACTACGTGCTCTTCGGCGGCGCCATCTTCGGCTTGTTTGCCGGCGTCTACTACTGGTGGCCCAAGATCACCGGCCGATTGCTCCACGAGGGCTGGGGCAAGCTCCATTTCTGGACGATGTTGATCGGCTTCAACCTCACTTTCGCCCCGATGCACGTCCTCGGGCTGGCGGGGATGCCCCGGCGGACGTATCGGTACCCGGAGGGGCTGGGATTCGAGTTCTGGAACTTCGTGGCCACGGTCGGGTCGTACTTGATCGCCGTCTCGATCCTTGTCTTCCTGTGGAACTGGTGGCGCAGCCGTCACCACGGCGAGGTGGCGGGGAACGACCCTTGGAACGGGCGCACCCTCGAGTGGACCATCCCGTCGCCCCCGCCGCACTACAACTTTGCCACGGTGCCCACCGTGCATTCTGAGGATTCCTTTTGGCACGACAAGTACCGCGAGGACGAGGCGGGCAATGCGGTACCGGTGGCAGCGGCTCCGACGACCACCGCCGCCGAGGAGGACATCCACATGCCGTCGCCTTCGTACTACCCGGCGCTGACCGGATTCGGGATGTTCATCGCCCTGATGGGCTTCGTGTACCTCCCCGTCGGCTTGGTGGCGGTGGCGGCTGGGCTCATGGTGACGATGTGGGGTCTGTTCGGGTGGGCGATGGAGCCGCTGACCAGGGAGCCCCACGAATGAGCGCCGTTACCCATACCGATCCGGCCGAGCATGGCGCCCACCCACCTCTCCCGCATGTGCGCAAGGTGGCGATGTGGGCATTCCTTGGCTCGGAGTGTCTGTTCTTCGGCACCCTGATCTCCACGTTCCTTCTGTATCGGAATCGCACCGGCGACGGGCCGACGGCGGCCGAGATCTTCGACATCCCGTTCACCTCGATTTCGTCGTTCATCTTGCTGATGTCCTCCCTGACGATGGTGCTGGCCCACTACGCCTCGGAGCGCAAGGACTGGCGGCGCATGCGGGTGTGGCTGCTGGCGACGGCCCTCCTCGGCATGACCTTCCTCGCCGGCCAGGTCTTCGAGTTCACCGAGTTCGTCCACGAAGGCCTGACCGTCACCACCAGCCCGTTCGGTTCGGCGTTCTTCGTGATGACGAGCTTCCACGGGGCCCACGTGGCCGTCGGGGTGATCCTGTTGCTGGCGACGGCGTTCATGTCGTTCGGCGGCAAGCTCCGCGCCGACGGCGGGATGAACGTCGAGCTGGTGGCGCTCTACTGGCACTTCGTCGACATCGTCTGGATCGTGATCTTCACCGTCGTCTACCTGCTGCAGGTGTGACCATGAGCGAGAGCACCCACCGCCCCCATCCCAGGCCTCGGGACTATTGGAAGATCGCGGTGCTGCTGGCGGTGATCACCGCAGCCGAGGTGGCGGTCACCTACCTCGACGCGCTCGATGCCGTCGTCGCTCCGCTGCTGATCGCCATGGCGGTGGCGAAGTTCTGGCTCGTCGTCGCCTTCTTCATGCACCTTCGGTTCGAGGCGCCCATCTATCGCAACCTCTTCCTGATGGGGGTGATCGCAACGCCGATTCTGTTCGGTGTGGTGCTGTTCACCTTCGGCGTCCTCATCGGTTGATCACCTGATGGTCGCGCAGGCTGTCGGGCTGGACGCCTTCCCGTTCCATGTTCACTACGACGTGCTGGGTGTCATCGCCGGGCTCGTCGTCGGCTACGTCTACGGTTTGTGCCGCCTCGCCGCGAGGCATGCGCCACCGGGCGAACCGTCGGTGACCCGACGCCAGATCGCCTGGTTCACCACCGGCATCGTGTTGTTCGCCGCGGTGGAGACCTGGCCGATTCACGACATCGGCGAGGGCAGCCTCTACTCGTTCCACATGGTCGAGCACCTGGTGCTCGCGTTGATCGTTCCCCCCGCACTGCTGAAGGGGACGCCGTCGTGGCTGCTCCAGGTCGTGCTCCGGCCCCTGATGCCGGTGCTGCGCGTGCTCACCCGGCCGATGGTGGCGCTCCTTGCGTTCAACGGCGTGCTCGCCTTCATGCACTCCCCGGCGGTTGTCGAGGCGATGCTGTCGAGCGAACCCGTCCACTTTCTGCTCCACGCCGCCCTCCTCGGGACTGCCGCAATGATGTGGTTCCCCGTGCTGGGGCCGATCCCCGATCTGCCCAAGCTGGCGCCTCTCATGTCGATGGGATACGTGTTCCTCCAGTCGCTGATCCCGACGATCCCGGCCTCGTTCCTCACTTTCGCCGACGAGCCGGTGTTCCCGGTCTACGAGACCTTGCCGCGATTGTGGGGCCTTTCGGTGCTCGACGATCAACTGATCGCCGGTCTGATCATGAAGATCGGCGGGGGCATCGTGCTGTGGACGGCGATTGCGGTGATCTTCTTCAAATGGGCATTCGAGGAGGAACGCGCCTCGGACGCCAGGCGCATCGAGATGTCCTCGCGATGAGGAACGGGCTCCTCATCCTGGTTCTGGTCACGGCACCTTTCACGGCGTGTTCCGGCGACGGGGGTCGGGTGACCGGGGTGCTCACCGCGGTCGACGGTGATCTGACGGGGGTCGAATCCTTCGAGATCCAATCCGGTGGAGAGCGCCTCCGCTTCGTCCCCGCCGACGGGCTCGACGTGTTCGGCGACGACGGCACCCCCCTCAGCCACCTGTTCGAGCACCTTCAGACTGGCGATCCCGTGCGAGTCACCTACCGCGTCGAGGGGGACGCGAGGGTGGCGACCCGGGTCGAGGATGGGTGAAAGCCACCAAGTCTCCAGTCTCCAGTCTCCAGTCTCCAGCAAGAACGGATGTAGTTCTCGTCGCGACCCCTCTCGGTGGGCGCGCTGGATTCTGTGTGGGGATTCTGACTGGGGACTGGGGACTGGGGACTGGGGACTACTTGCTTGGTCTGGTGGCGATGACGGCGCCGAGGAGAATCAGGGCGGCGACACCGCCGAAGACGATCAGGGCCACTTCGGCTTCCGATTCGAGGAGGACCCTGCTCAGCCCGTAGATGATGCCCGCGCCGAGCGCGATCCCCAGGGACGGGAGGCCCATCGCGGTCACTGCGTCCTTCATGAAGGCTGCGGGGCTACGGGGCCAGGCCTCGCCGCCGATGCCGAGAGCCTCGGTGCGTGAGATTCGTTCGACCGTCCCGCCGACGATCCCGCCGGTGATGCCTCCCGCGATCAGCGCGACCAGGGCCGCCCGGAAGGGAGACAAGCTGACGATCCCGAACGCGATGGAACCACCTGCACCCACCGCCGCCCGGGTGGCGGCGAATCCGATCGTGGCGCCTACTCCGGCGCCGATCAACGCCAAGGGGAGGGGGCTGAACCGGGGCTCGTCAGGGGCGGCCTCATGCCCTACGGCGTAGCCGATCAGCCCGAGAACCGTTCCACCGACCGCCCCGGCCACGGCCACCAGCAGGTACATCGCCCCCTGAGTGACCTGGAACACCGGAGTAGCCCCGCCGGAGCCATCGACGACCGCTCCCAGGCCGCCATCGAGAACTCGCGAAGCGGCGAGTGCGAGCACCCCCACGCCGAGCAGCGCCCCGACGAGCGATCCGATGAAGATGGCGAACAAGGTTCGACGGGGCACGTGGGTCCTCAGTCGTCGGCGTCGGCGGCGATGTTAGTTGGCGGGGCGGGTGGCTCCTGTTCCCGGCGGGTGCGGGCGCGCCGCTCCGCCCAACGGACCCACAGGATCACAGCAACGGCAGGAAGGGCGAGCAACAGAATCTCATCCCAACCCCCCTGATGAGCGACGAGACGAAGGGGCACGACAACCAGCGTACCGGCGGCAGTTCACCCGCTCCGGAATCCAACTCAAGCTCTTCGATCTGGCTGTGGCTGGGCTCCTATCTGGCAGGGGCCGGAGCCGGAGCCGGGGCTTCTCTACTCCATCCCCCTCAGGTCTTCAGGAACGTCGACTGCGTATTCGCTCAGGATCTCTAGAGGGATCATCTCGAGCACCGCCTCGTTGGTGGCGGCCAGTACCACCGGCGCCGCCACCCCGTCCTGGTGGGCCCTGGCCCAGTTCCGGGCGGTGACACACCAGCGATCTCCGGGGTTGAGGCCGGGGAAGTGGAATCGTGCCATCGGCGTGCTGAGATCGTTGCCGATCGATTTCTGGTGCTCGAGGAAGTCGTGGGTGACGACCGCGCAGATCGTATGGCTCCCCAGATCCTCAGGCCCGGTGTTGCAGGAGCCGTCGCGGTAGAAGCCGGTCAAGGGCTCGAATCCGCAGGGTTCGAGCGCGCCCCCGAGCACGTTCTTTTCAGTCATCAGGTCAGTATCGTCATCCGCCGAGGGCTCTCAGCTGGGCTGACCGAACATCCAGCGGTGGCCCTCAGGATCCTCAGCCGTGTAGACCCGGAACCCGTACCCGGAATCGGCGAGGGCGCGGACGATTGTCGCCCCGGCCTCCTGCGCCTGTGCGTAGTGGGCGTCGATGTCGTCGACCTGGACGAACACTCCGTCGATCACCCACGGATTGTCGAGCCAGCGTCGGGCGGGCTCACAGTGCTCGCCGTGACGCTTGGGGCCTTCGTAGTGGGGGTTGGGGGTCGCCAGCATCACCCGGTCGCCACCGAGTTCCAATTCGGCGTGGCCGAGCGACTCGTCGTCATTCACATAGCGTTGGCTCTCGTCCTCCTGAAACCCGAACGCCCCCTTCAGGAAGTCGATGGCGGCGAGGCCGTCTGCATAGGCGATCATCGGGACGATCCGCTGAGACATGGACACCCTCCAGTAGGGCCCACGATACCCACCGCGTCACGACCCGCCGGCACCGCGTTGACGCATTCGATCCCAGGGTGCGGCCGCGGTCCCTCGTAACCTCGCCCGGTGACGACCATTGGCTCCCTCAACGAGAAACCGCTGCACGCGGCCCTCAAGGACTGGTATCGACGCGAGGGCGATCTGATCGAGGCCCCCACCGAGGGCTTCGTGGTCGACCTGGTACGAGCCGGGGTCCTCATCGAGATCCAGACCGGGGGCTTCGCGGCAATGAGGCGAAAGTTCGACCGATTGCTCGACGGGCATTCGATGCGTCTGGTTCACCCGATCGCGGCCGTAAAATGGATCGTGAAGCTGGATGCTGAGGGCGGTGAGGTGGCTCGCCGGCGTTCCCCGAAGCGGGGAATCGTCGCCGATGTGTGCGCTCAGCTTGTGTCGTTCCCCACACTGTTGAGCCATCCCAATTTCGTGCTCGAGGTCCTCCTGACCGAGGAGGAGGAAATGTGGCGGCCGGACTCCACGAAGGGCTGGCGCAAGGGGGGTTTTGTGATCGAGGAGCGAAGGTTGGTCGACGTACTCGGCTCGACCGAGTTCGGCTCGCCGGGCGCCTTGCTGGCGCTGCTGCCGGATCACATGCCGAACCCGTTCACCACAAGGGATCTGGCGACCGGGCTGAAGCGCACGCGACATCTCGCCCAGGAGGTCGCGTATTGCTTGCGCGAAGCGGGGGTCATCAAATCGGTCGGGCGGGATCGGCGAGGTCACCTGTACCGGCTCCCATCGCGTCGCGGCGGCTAGCGCACCCTCGTCACGCGTCGGGGTCGGGGTCTGCGGTCTCGCAATGGTCCTTGGAGTAGATGCCCGTCACCAGGGCGTCGTCGGCCTGGGAGTCGACGGGGCCCCAGAGGAGGATGTCGCCGGCCTGGTTCTCGCGCAATTCAAAGACCAGTCCGCCGATGTCGTCGTTGACCACGTACTCGATCGCGAAACCCGCGTAGATGCTCTTGAGGTCGCCCACGGTGTCGCCCACCCGCAACCCCGAGAGGGTGGCGATGTCGGTGGTGGGTGAAGTGATTCCGCCGTAGCTGAGGTCGAGGCGATACGAGACGAAGTCGGCAGTGCCCTCCGGGCCGACGGAGGCGACTCTGAGCGGGCCCCAACTCACGATCCGCACCGAGTCGCCCGGGCACTCGCCGAATGTCCCGTCCCCGACGAAGAACCCCGTGTCATCGGTGGGCTGACCGTAGGTGGCGGCGAGTCGGCCGAGTACCTGATCGGAGTCCCGGCCGAACTCGAGCGGGCCGAGGGCGCTCGCCGCCATCTTGACCTCGCTGAGGAGGATGGGGTCGCCGATCGGGGTGATCGTTCCGCCCCCGGTCATGGGAATGGTGGTTTGACCGGGAATGGTGGTGCTCGAACCGTCATCCGGGAGGGTGGTCGACCCGTCGACGGGGAGGGTCGTCTCGGTCCCGGGCAGGGTCGTCGCGGTGGTCGACGTCGTTCCTGCGGTCGTGGACTCCCCGCCGAAGACGCCGAAGGTGATGATGCTCAGTGCGGCGAGCACCGAGGCAACGGCGGCGCCCACCAGCCACGGATTCGGCTGATCCCCTGAGGACCGCGGAGGACGCCCGCCCGGGCGCGGTTGACGCGGAGCAGGTGCGGCTTGCCGAGGTGCGGGGGTGCGCTGTTGTGGGCGCGGTGGCCTGGCCTGCGGAGCGGGTCCGCGGGCCTGTTGCGCAGGCGTGAAGTCGGGGTCGAAGGAGGGGAAGGGCTCCCCCCCGCCGGGCCCGGCTGGTGGCTGTCGTTCCACGGCTGACCTCTTCCCACCATCCTAAGGGTTGGCGTCGTTAAGTATCGGCTTCGCGAACCGGTCGGGCCACCTCCGGCGAGACCTTCCCTGGATCAGGAGAAGAGCGCCGCCGCACTCGGGTCGGCTTCGACGACCACTTCCTCGAATGACTTCGAAGGGACCAGCACGTATGCCCCGTTCGGATCGATGAAGTTGGCCACCGCCAGCACGGGACGCACGATCCGGGTCAGGTCGAGTGATCGCAGACTCCAGGCCGTGCCGATCGCCTCGCCGAGGGTGAGGCGATCGTCGATGGTGAAAGCCGCCGAGAGCTCCTCGACCAGTGCCGTCAGTTCCGAGATGTCGCGGAAGTCCTTGAGGCGGGCGAGCGCCTGGATGATCAGATCCTGCTGTCGCTGGCTCCGGGCAAGATCGTTGACCGATGCTTGGGTGCGCCACACGCCGTTGACCTGCTCCTGAGTCTTGCGGGACCGCACCCACGACAGGGCCATGTCGCCGTCGATCGTCGAGCACCCGGCCGGAATCTGGAGCTGGGTCGGAGTCACGTTGAGATCCCGGAGCGGGTGCTCGCTACACACCTCTGCGCCGCCCACGCGGTCGATGATCGCCCTGAACCCGTCGAAGTCGAAGACCGCGAAGTGGTCGATCTCGATACCGGTGAAGTCCTCGACTGCCACCGCGAGCTGCTCGGGACCGGTGGCGAAGTCGCCGCAGCCGTTGAGGTTGGCGTTGATCCGAGACAATCCACCGCTGCAGGGGTTGGGCAGGTAGAGGTCGCGGGGGATCGAGATGAGTAGCGGGTCACCTCCGTCGGCAGGCAGCACGAACAGCAGGATCACGTCGGCGCGGCGGCTGGCGCCGATCTCGGCTCGTTGGTCGCTGCCGATGATGAGGAACGCTTCGACGGCTTCGTTGACGCTGCGGGATCTCGCCCTGGCGTATGCGTCGGCCTCCTGGGCGAGTTCACCTTCGACGATCGGGCCGGGATCATCGGCGATGTCTTCATCAGGAATCGGCAGGTAGTCCACCCGCGCGGGATCGGTGCCTTCGAGAGCAGCCCGGGCGGCCGAGGGATCGAATCCGACCCGGTCGACGTCGGACCATGCCTTCCACAGGCGGAAGCCGGTCCACCCGAGGACCACCAGGACGCCGATGCCGAGGACGACACCGGCGCGACGCAAGTACCCGCCGGTTTCCTTTTCCATATGTCCCTGAATCTAGACCGGGCCGGTTATTGGGAAACCAAGGGATTGTTAGAAGTTTCTTTCAAGGGCGGCTTCGAGTGCACGGGGGTCGGTGGTGGGAGAGTCGCACACGAAGCCACGACAGACATATGCAGTGGCTACTTCGCCGATGACCGGACGATCGGCCAGCAGCGGAACGTCGGCGGTCGGCGATTCGGAGAACGCCAGAAAAATCTCGGGTCGGTAGCGGTCCCGCACGATCTGGGCGAGGCCGGTTGCTCCGGGGCCTACCAGGGCGATCTCGTATGGTGGAGCATGCTGGACCAGGGCGACACCGAGGAAGTGCCCGGCACCACCCGGGTATCGATCGATCAACCCGGACGCCCCCCGCAGTACCGCATCGACGCGATCCGACCAGGCCGGGTCGCCGGTGAAGGCGGCCATGTGCTGCATCGCCTCGGCGGCCAGCGAGTTGTCCGACGGCGTGGGGTTGTCGAACAGATTCTTTGGCCGGGCAATCAGCTCCTCGGCATCCGTGCCGGTGGCGAAGAAGAGGCCGTCGGCATCGTCGCGGAAGAGCCGGACCATCTCTTCGGTGAGATGGGCTGCCTCCCGGTACCACTGGACGTCGCCGGTTGCCTGAAACAGCGTGAACAGCGCCACCGCGCTGGCGGCGTAGTCGTCACAGAAAGCCGGGATGTCGCCCCTGCGCTGGCGCCGAGCGCGGATGAGGCGGCCGTCGGGCCGCCGCATCTCATCGAGAATGAAGCGTGCGGTCCTCTCGGCGGCTCGCAGGTAGTCGGGTTCGCCGAGCACCGTCCCCGCTTCAGCCAGGGCCGTGATCGCAAAGGCGTTCCAGGCGCAGACAGCCTTGTCGTCGAGCCCGGGCCGGATCCTGGTCGCTCTCACTGCTCGCAGGGAAGTCTCGGTTGCCGCCATCAAATCGGCAAGTTCCGTTGCCTCCAGGCCGAACTCGGCGGCGACCACTGCGGGTGCCTCTGCCTGATGAAGGATCGATCGACCCTCGAAGTTGCCCTCTTCGGTGACCCCGAGAACTCGCATCACCGGTCCGGCACCGTCACCAGCGGCTCGCGCCACCTCGTCGTGGCTGAAGACGTAGAACTTGCCCTCTTCGCCCTCCGAGTCGGCGTCCTCGCCCGACGCGAAGCCGCCGGCGGGGAGGGCGAGGTCCCGCAGCATGTACTCGATCGTGTCGCGCGCCACCGATTCGAAGAGGGGGTTCCCGGTCAGCTGCCAGGCCCGTGCATAGACCCGGGCGAGGAGGGCGTTGTCATAGAGCATCTTCTCGAAGTGGGGGACCAGCCATCGGGCATCCACCGAGTACCGAGAAAAGCCGCCCCCGATCCGGTCGTGGATACCACCATGCGCCATCGTCTGCAGCGTCTTCACGAGCATCTGCTCGGCTTGGGGCGCCCACGGCCGCCGGGCGGCCCGCAGCAGGAACTCGAGCGTCGGGCTCTGGGGGAACTTGGGGGCGGGACCGAATCCACCGTCTACCGGGTCGAATTGGGTGGCGAGGGCCTCGACCGCCCGTACGAGGGACTCGCGTCCAGGCCCCGCGTCTCCGGCCGGGATCTGCGGAGCGGCGATGGCCTGCCTCAATGCCGCCGCGTGCCCTTCCACCTCCTCGCGCTTGGTCACCCACGCGTCGGACACCGCCTGCAGTACCCGGGTGAACGAGGGCATCCCGCCGCGCTCGGTCTTGGGGAAGTAGGTGCCGGCGTAGAAGGGCTCTCCTGCCGGAGTGAGAAACACCGTCATCGGCCAGCCGCCCCTGCCCGACATCGTCTGCACCGCGTCCATGTAGATGCGATCGACGTCGGGCCGCTCCTCACGGTCGACCTTCACGTTCACGAAGAGGTCGTTCATCAGGGCCGCAGTCGCCTCGTCCTCGAAGGACTCGTGCGCCATCACGTGACACCAATGGCAGGAGGCATAACCCACCGACAACAGCACCGGGACCTCCCGCTGCTGCGCCTCGGCGAACGCCGCGGCACCCCACTCGTACCAGGCGACCGGGTTCCCCTGGTGCTGGAGCAGATACGGCGAGTTGGCCTCGGAGAGCCGATTGCGCATGGCACCGAGCCTAAGTGGTTGGCGAAAGGCAAAGTCGAGAGAGGGGCGAAGGGCGAAGGCCGGCCTTCGGCCGACCCGGCGAAACCGCGACGCTCACTCCGTGGTGCGGACACTGGCGGGCGACTCTTGCGGAAGGCGGAAGGCGGAAGGCGGAAGGCGGATGCTGGTTCGGAAAAACGCGAAAATGGGGGATTTTCTCGACGGATTGGGGGGTTCACAAGACCGGCGCACTGTGACATAGTGAGCGAGAGTTCCAGCTTGTGAAATAGTTCACGAGCGCCCTCCGTTCCGGCCCGCTTCGAGCCGGTCGACGATTTCAGGATGACGACGAGGGGCCCGTTCAACGGCCCCCACCGAGAGGACACGAAACGAATGGCAGTTGCGAAGACGCGGCGCGACCGTGACCGAAACAAGCTCACCGACGAGCGCGGCAGGCTCACCACCGACCTGGTCAGCCAGTATCTCACCGCGATCGGCGAGTACGAGCTCCTGACCGCGGAGCTCGAGGTCGAATTCGCCCAGAAAATCGAATTGGGCGAAGAGGCTCAGAAGCGTCTCGAGGAACGTGACTTCAAGGGCAAGACCGAGGAGGTCGAGCTCAAGCGACTCGTGCGCCTCGGACGTCAGGCCAAGGACGACTTCCTCACCGCCAACCTCCGCCTGGTGGTCGCCAATGCCCGTCGGTACGCCAACACGTCGGGCATCGACTTCCTCGACCTCATCCAGGAAGGCAACCTGGGCCTCATCCGCGCGGTCGAGAAGTTCGACTGGCGCAAGGGCTTCAAGTTCTCCACGTATGCCACCTGGTGGATCCGCCAGGCGATCACTCGGGCGATCGCCGACAAGTCCCGTACGGTCCGTATTCCGGTTCATTTGCACGACACCCTGGCAGCGGTTCGAGCTGCCCAGGCGAGCCTCAAGGCCGAGCTCGGCCGCGATCCCAAGCCGGCGGAGATCGCCGAAGAAGCCGGGGTGACGGTCGACAAGGTCGAGCTCGCACTCGGGGTCGCCGACACGGTGTCGCTCGAACAGCCGGTCGGAGAAGACGGCGCCCAGCTCGGCGACTTCATCGAGGATGAGGATGCTGTCGACCCGGTCCGAGTCACTGAGGAAGGCGACATCGCCGACAGTCTGCGCCGCTCGATCTCCCGACTTCCCGATCGGGAAGGCCGGATCCTCGCGCTGCGCTACGGCTTCCTCGACGGCGTCCCCCGGACGCTCGAGGAGATCGGCGAGGAGTTCAACCTCACCCGCGAGCGCATCCGTCAACTCGAGAAACTCGCCCTCTGCCGCCTCCGCCACCCCTCCTTCGGCATCCGCGAACAGGATCTCGTTTAGGAAAGGCCACAGCTCCGGCCACGGCTCCCGCCAGAGCGCGTTTCCGGCGGGTGCCGCGATCTGGCTGGGGCAGGAGCGGTAGCAGGAGCCAGTTCATCTGGACTACGTCCTCAATGGCCCCACTAGCCTGACAGGTGTCCTACTCGGGAGCGTTCGATGAAACTCGGAGCACTCGTGGGTGGCTCGGCAACGGTGATTGGAAGCGAGGCGACGATCGGCGATGCCGCCGAGGCGCTCGTCGAGGCGGGCGTGGGCAGCCTCGGAGTCATCGTCGATCGGGCGCTCGTCGGAATCATCACGGAGCGAGACCTGGTGCGTGCCGTCGCCGAGGGGGCCGACACCGAGGTCGACACGGTGGCCGAGTGGATGGCCGAAGCGCCCGACACGTTCTCGCCCGATGTCGAGGTCGAAGAGGCCGCTCGTTGGCTGCTCGAGGTCGGCTATCGCCACATGCCGGTGATGGAGGACGGCGAATTGCTCGGGATCGTCAGCATCCGGGACATCCTGTGGGCGATTCTGGGTGAGCCCCCCGGCGACTGAGTCCGTTCATCGCCCACCTCACAGGACGGTCGTCAACCTCCGATTGATGGCGTCCATGACAGCCCGTGCCGCCGCCAGTCGGTCGTCGACTTCGCCCTGGACCGCGCTGCCGACCAGGATCTCTCCGGGTCCGTAGCGAACCTGGGCGAGTGCGATCCGGGCGGCCCCCAGGTCGGTGGTGGCGAGGGCGAGGAGTTCGAGGCTGGGCGCCTTCTCGGCGAGGTGGGTCACTGCGTCGAGGGTTGCTTCACCGGCCAGGCGGGGCCGGCTTGCGGCCGAACCCACGGCCTGGCCATGCCAATCACGATCGCCCCAGGAGAGTGTCACCGTGACGCGGGTGTCCTCACCGTCGGTGTCATCTTCGATGGAGACGATGATCGGTCGAGTAGCCACGACATCGGAGAGTAGCGGGGACCCCTGCGCTCAGACGTGTTGCAGGATGCGGCGATTCACCGCGTCAAGCGTCGCCTTGGCGAAGGCCACCTGCCGGTTGTCCTCATCGACCACGGCGGTTCCCACCAGGGGGCGGTTGCTTTCGGGCTCGTGGACGGTCACCAGCGCGATGTCGGATCCCCCCGACCGGGTGGTCGAGGCGTCTACGAGGCGGAACTCGAAATCGTCGATCAACTCGACGGCCCGCAGGGTTGCAGCGGCGACCAGGCGAGGGCGGACCCCGGCGGCGGGATCACCGGCCGATTCGCCGACGTGGTCATCGCCATCCCAATGGAGGATCACCTGCACCTCGGCGCGGTGCTCTTCGGTCTTCTCGTCGATGCGGACGAGCGAGATTCGGGCGGTATCGGTGCGCAGGGTGGTGACGGAAGCGGTCATATCCCAGTTTTTCGGCAGATTTCGCGACCTGGTTTAGCGAAAGTGTTCCAGCCTCCGGGCGGCCTCCGGCCGCCTTGGGCCGGCCCCCGGGCCGGCCACGCCTCCCGCAGGGGGACCTGTCGACTCGACTATCGGCTATTGCTTGACCGGTATCCACACCAGAACGGGTGATTCGACCACGATGTCGGTCTTCTCCAGGCCGATCTCCAAGGTTTCGGTGTCCTCGGCCGCCTTGTGCCAGCGCTCGGTGATCTCGGTAAAATCCCCTTCGAGGTCGGCCTCCAACTCGTCGACATCTGCCACCTCTTTGGCGGCTTTGGCCTCTGCGGATCCGAGCCGCTGCTCGGCCTTGCGGGTCATCGACCGCTTCGACGCAGCTGTCGACAGGGAGGTGGTTCTCCTCTGCCCGAGGAGGACCCCGATGACAGTGCCCGCCCCCGACATGACCTCTTCCTGCTTGCGGGTTTCTACGTCGAGGCGGGCGTCTTCGACTTTGCGATTGGCGGTCTCGATTTCATCGCGCGCCCGATCGATCCGGGCGGCGTACCGATCACGCAATTTGGCCACCTCCGCGTCGACCCTTTCCTCGACGGCTGCCGCGCATCTCTGGTCGAATTCGTTCCGGGACTCGCCGACGCGGCCGAACAGCTTCAGTGCAGCGTTCCGATATACCTCGACCGAACGGCCGCGGAGCAGGTGGGCCTGGATCGCCGCCTTCGCCTCGGTGAAGTACTTCGAGTCGCCGATCGGAGCGTCGCCGACCAGGTACTCCGCTCCGCTGGGGGCATCTTCGATGAAGTCGCGGTCGTCGTGGTCTACCGCGGTCGCAGCTTCCGGATCGAATCGCGCCGCCAACGGGAAGTACACAGCCTCCCACTCCTCTTCATGATCGACGGCCGCCGTCGTGTCGTCGAACGTGAGATGTACCCGGACCGCGAGAGCCGGTTCAAGTCGGTTCGCTCCCGGGTGAGCCCCGACATCCCGTGCCCAGGTCGCGGCGGGATCGAGATGCTTAGCGGGGATGCCCGACGCCACCTTCGGCGCCATCGGGGTGCTGTCGGACGATTGCTGTGGACTCGCTGGCGGTGACGACTCGGAGCGGCGCTTGTCGTCGCCGACGAGGCGCGTCACCTCGTCCCGGGTGAGCGGACCGCGCAGATAGGACATCGCCCATCTTGTGGTGAACACCTTTGGCTTCGAGCCCTTGGTGGTGTGGAGCAGGAATTGCCGTTTGCCGAGGCCGGTGATGATCTTGTCGAGCGTGGCCACGTCGGCGTCGCCGCTGGCGGTCTGCAGTGCCTCGAGGATCCGAGCCTTGTCCCGCTCGGTCTGTAGTCGCCCGATCAGCCAGGTGCCGGCGTTCGACATTGCCTTGTAGTCGAGATCGACCGGGTTCTGGGTCGAGAGGAGCATGCCGATCCCGAAGGCGCGGGCCTGCTTCATGAGGGTGAGGATCGGCTTCTTGGCCGGGGGCATGGCGGTGGGGGGGACGAACCCGACTACCTCGTCCATGTAGACGATTGCCCGTAGGTCGCTCGAACCCGGTTGCGACCGCATCCAGGTGACCAGTCGGCCGAGAACGGTGGTGACGACGAACTGGCGTTCCTCGTCGGACAGGTGGGCGAGGTAGATGATCGATGCCTGCGGCTTGCCGTCTTCCGACCAGAGCAACCTCGCGGGGTCGAGCGGGGGACCGGCCCGCCACTCGGCAAAGGACGGAGAGGCCACCAGCGTGTTGAGGCGCATCGCCAACGCCAGCCGGTCTTTCTCGGGGAAGAAGGTGTCGATCTCGAACACCCCCAGTTTTCGCATCGGGGGGCGGTGCACCCGGGCGATGAGGTTTTCGATCGTGAGGTCGTCGCCGTCGCGCCAAGCCTGTTCGATGATGTTCGATACCAGAATGTGCTCGCGCCCGGACAGTGGGTCGGCGGCGACTCCGACGAGTGCGAGCATTCCCGAGACGAGGCCCTCGATCTCGTCGCGGGCGGTCTCGGCTTCTTCATCCCAGTCGACCTTCGGCGCGGCAAGGGACCCCAGCACGTTGATGGGTACTCCCGCCGTGGACCCGGGGGTATAGATGGTGAACCCGGCCGCGGCGCGGAGATCGGCGATGTCCGCACCCCCAAGGTCCCACGACTCCAAGCCCTCCTTCCACAGGGTTGCGGTCTTCTCGGCCAGCGCTTCCACCGTGATCCCCGACCGCTCTGCTTCGGCGGGGTCTACCCACGGGGCGAAGTCGGCGGGGGCGAGGTTGGGAAACGTGAGCAGGAGGTTCGTCATGTCGCCCTTGGGGTCCAGGATGAGGGCGGGAATCCCGGCACGAAGCGCTTCTTCGAGGTAGATGATCCCGAGCCCGGTCTTCCCCGAGCCTGTCATCCCCACGATGACGCCGTGGGTGGTCAGGTCGCCGGGAGCGTACGCAGTGACCTCACCGGTTCGTTCGCCTGAGCCCGGGTCGATGTCTCCACCGATGTGAAACTTGCTGCTTGCCATCGCACAAGTGTAAGGAGCGGGGGTGTGCCCCATTCCCGGCGGTCCTCTTCCAGGGACTCTCCCGACCCGCGACTAGCCTCAGCCGGTATGCGACGACTCCTCGCGATTGCCCTGGTCGCAGTGGCCGCGGCGTGCGGGGGTGACACCCCCTCGACTTCACTCGAGATCGAGTCGACCGTGGGCTACGCGGTGATTGTGGAACAGATCGGCGAGCAGATAGAGATCGGGCTGAATTCCGACCGAGACGCCACCGCGGGCGAGGCCTACGACGTCACGCACGCAATCTGGCGGGTCGAAGACGGACCGTGGAACGAGCCCCCTGCCACCTGCGTAGGGCGGGGTCAGCGGGTAGAACTCGGTGTCACCATGGTCGAGAACGAAACGCGCCCCGGCCTGTTGATGGAACGGGTCGTGTGGCTGGTGTGCCTGGCACCCTGAGGAGAATCAAGAATCAAGACTCTTGACTCTTGACTCTTGACTCTTGTTACTCCGCAGGCACCCTGCGTTTGATCTCTGACACTGCTGCCTCGACGTGCTCGGCGGGGGTGATCAAATCGGTGTCGGCGCCCAGCTGTTCGACGATCGTCTCGACCATGTGGGCCCAGCGCGCTCCCACGACCACGACCGGCTTGGGTAGACCTCCGCTGAATCGAGCGACGTAGGCGAGGTTCCACGCAAGGACCAGTTCGGCGAGGGTGCCGAGGCTGCCGGGAAGGGTGATGCTTCCCGACGACACGTTGGTCAGTTCGTGGATTCGTTCCATGAGGTGAGCCGCTTGGGACTCCTCGCTCACGAACGGGTTGGCTCCGGGTCGGTCCGGAAAGACCTGCGGGGCGGTGACGCCCAGTACCCGCCCGCCCACCTCGTGGGCGCCCCGCGATACCGCCTCCATCAGCCCGCCGTATCCGCCCGTGGCCACCGCGTACCCAGATTCAGCGAGCAGTCGCCCACATGCGATTCCCTGCTCATAGTCGCCGTCCCCCGGCCGCGCTGCCGAGGCCCCGAACACTGCGATCACGGTGCGCGTCATAGGGGGGAGGGTAATGAGCCGCCAGCCTCCAGCCGCCAGCCTCCAGCAGATCGCCAACCGCCTTCCGCCATCCGCCTTCCGCAAGAATCGACCTGGTCCTCTCGAGTGCGATAACTCGGCGTATTGCGTATTGCGTATTGCGGCCGAGCGAAGCGAGGCCCATCGCCTGGGCGCATTACCGTCCTTCTCACCAAGCAGTGAGGACCCCCGTGCCCTACCGCACCATCATCGAGCCCTTTCGGATTCACAGTGTCCAGGCGATCGCGTTCCCTACCACCGAGGAGCGAGAGGCCGCGCTGCAACGGGCGGGATACAACCTGTTCGGGTTGCACGCCGACGAGGTGATCATCGACCTGCTCACCGACTCGGGCACCGGGTCGATGTCGGCTGATCAGTGGGCGGGGATGATGGTGGGCGACGAGTCCTACGCCGGTAGCCGCTCGTATTACCGGTTCGCCGAGGAAGTCGAGGGGCTTACCGGGCTTCCGGAGGTGATCCCGGTCCATCAGGGACGCGCGGCAGAGTGGATCCTGTTCTCCGTCACCGCCGGTCCAGAGTCGGTGGTGCCGAACAACACCCATTTCGACACGACCCGAGCGAATGTCGAGTTCCAGGGAGCCGAGGCCCGCGACATGGTGATCGCCGAAGGACGTGACCCCGCACTCGATCACCCGTTCAAGGGAAACATGGATCTTGCCGAGCTCGAGCGCACCATCGGGGAAATCGGGGCGGAGCGGATCCCGCTGGTGATGGTGACCGTGACCAACAACTCGGGTGGTGGTCAGCCGGTCTCGCTCGAGAACCTGCGGGGGATTCGCGAGATCTGCACCCGCCATTCGATCCCGTTCTTCATGGATGCGGCCCGGTTCGCCGAGAACGCGTGGTTCATCAAGCTCCGGGAGCATGGGCAATCCGAGAGGACGCCGCGCCAGATCGCCGCGGAGATGTTCTCCCTGGTCGACGGAGTCACCTTCAGTGCGAAGAAGGATGGCATCGCCAACATCGGCGGGTTCCTGGCGATGCGCGACCCCGACTTGGCGGCCAAGTGCCGCAACCTCCTGATCCTCACCGAAGGGTTCCCCACCTATGGCGGTCTCGCCGGACGCGATCTCGAGGCGATCGCGGTGGGCCTGCGGGAGGTGCTCGACGAGAATTATCTCCGGTACCGCATCCGCAGCACGGAGTACCTGGGGGAGAAGTGCCGGGACGGCGGCGTTCCCATCGTGTGGCCCCCCGGGGGACACGCCATCTATATCGACGCGAAGGCGCTGCTTCCCCACATTCCTCCGAGCCAGTACCCGGCGCAGTCACTGGCGGTCGAGTTGTATCGCGATGGCGGGGTTCGGGGGGTGGAGATCGGCTCGGTGATGTTCGGGGTGCCCCACGAGGACGGCAGCGAGACGCCTGCCACCATGGAGTTGGTTCGGTTGGCGATCCCGCGGCGCACCTATACCCAGAGCCACATCGACTACGTGGCCGAAGTCGTCCTCTCGGTCGCCAAGCGGGCGCCTTCCCTCGGTGGATATCGGATCACCGAACAGGCGCCGTGGCTGCGGCACTTCACCGCAAAGTTTGAACCAAGTCACCAGTCGCCAGTCGCCAGTCTCCAGTAAGACCAGGGAACCGGGCCTCGGCCGCGTTTCCTGCTGGGGACCGGAGACTGGCGACTGGTCCCGTCCGCTATGCGGGCGGGACCCCTGGTATCAGTTCCCCGATCCCGGTGGCCCATTTCTCGTCGGTGGCCCGGAAGGCTTGCATCACGACGGGTGCAGCCTGGGTTCCGGCGACGACGTGGTCGGGGTCGAGCGTGAAGCGGACCATCCCTCCGGCCGACGCGGGCCCCCTGAGCAATGTGGCGTTGCCGCCTTCGCCGTCGAGGATGGTCAACTGTGCGCCGTCCCAGTTTCCCCGGCTCTCCACCGTTTCGTCGATGGCCATCGAAACCATGGTGAATCCGCCAAGATGCCGTTTGGCATCGCCCCCCTCCACTGAGATCTGCTCGATCTCGGCGGGATCGAGGCCGTCGGTTTCCCCGGCGATCAGCAGCCGGCTGATTCCCAAGAGCGGCATGTCTGCGGCGCGGGCCACCGGACCGAGCCCTGCGCCGAAGCGAGGGTTGAGTTCCGTCGGCAGGAAGCCATCTGCCGTCGCCACGCCGTCGACGGTGAACACCCCTCGGAAGCCGACGAGGTCGCGCAGATGGCTGCCGACCCGCCGCGCGGCCGCCCTCATTTCCTCCCGCATTTCGGCCGGGGGATCCCACGAGGTGGCCACCGAGGCGTAGCGAAACATGTCCGAACCCGGGGCACGGAACACCACCATCTCGACGGGACGAAAGGCTGCCACCCGGTCGGGGAACACCATCCCGTGGATCGAACACGGCACGCCTTCGAGGAAGGGCATGACACGGGCCTTGTCGCAGTGGGCTTGAAAGAACGCCACGGCCGCAGATGCGTCTTCGGGATCGGCGATGTATCGGGTGTACTCCGCCCCGCCGTGCCAGCCCTCCCGGTTGTCGCCGGCCCACACCGAGCCCAACGCGCCCTGGAGTCGGCAGGAGGCGTCGACAAGCGCGGCCGCATCCGCGGCGACGGCTTCCGCCGGGGCGGCGTCCACTTCGGCTCCTCGCCAAATCTCGCCAACCGTCGTCTTGTCATCGAGGGCGATCCACGCTTCGGGACGTCCCCCCCAGGCGGGGCGGCCACCGATCTCGAAGTCGTTGTCGAGAAATGACGCCAGCACCCGAGCCTCGCCAGTGGGGTCCCACGCATCGATCCGATCCATCGCCCAGCCGGGGAGGTCACGCAGGGCGGCGTGGTAGGCACGGATCCCGCCCATCATCGTGTCGCCCTTCGTTCCGAGGATCACCATCTCGCAATCGTCCCCGGTGGGGAGATCACCCGTCCCTTTGCCTCCGCAGAGCAACAGCGGTCGGGGTGCCCCCTTCTCGCGCATCTCCTTGACAGCCGGGGTGAACGCCGCGGCGACGTCGGCGCACAAGATCCACCGGTGGCGCCCCATCGCCGCGTCGACCAGGTTGCGGTACCGCTCGGCGGTCATGAATTGAAGGTAGTCCGGGGGAGTGCGGAAGGGGCAGGTTGGCAAGGAAGGGCGAAAGGCGAAAGGCGAAACCCGGATAGCCGAGTGGATGCGGATGCCCGCGGGTTGGAGTTGGGGCTGCTGGCTGGTGCTGGAGCCGTGGCTGGCAGCTGGTTGTTGAGGATGCGGCGGGAGGGGATCCACCACTCACAGGAGGGGGCGCTGTGTCGGGTCGGACCCGCGCTCCCGCCGAACATCCTCTCAGCCCGACAATGTCGCTTTCGCCCCGTCCCTACCAGGGGCGAACGGCCCTGGCAGCGGCCGGAGAGCAAACCGCGAGCGCTTGAGTGCTCTTGCGGATGGCGGATGGCGGATGGCGGATGGCGAAAGGCCCGCCTGCTGGAAACTGGCGACTGGAGATTGGAGACTTCCTCCCTATCCTCCACGTTCAACCGGAGGCACGGACTTGTTCAAGCGGTTGCGGTGGCACTACCGGCGGATTCGCGGGCAGTTCGGCGGAAAGGTGGTCAGGCCGCTCCTAATTACGAGCCTGATCGTCGTCCTCCTCGCCACCATCGGGGTGACACTGGTCGAGAAGGAGGCCACGCTCTCGGAGTTCGGCCGATCGTTCTACTGGTCGGTGATGACGATTCTCGACGCGGGCGACATCTCGTACGTGTCGACCCCCACCGGGTGGGTGATCCATTGGATGCTGGCGATCTTCGGTGTCGGAGTGCTCGTCACGGTTACGGGCGCCGTCGTCGGAGTGGTCATCGACTTTCTCATGAAGGAGGGTCAGGGCATGGGTGCTTCGGGATATGAGGGCCACATCGTGGTCTGCGGATGGAACACGACGGCGCGCGACCTCATCGAAGAGCTCCGGTCTGACGAGTACGGAGTGAAGATCGTCCTCTTGCACGACTCGGAGAGGAGTCCGGCCGGGGAGGGCATCTACTTCGTACGGGGCGATGCAACCAACTCCGAGGACCTCGAGCGCGCCGGAGTCGCTCACGCCTCGGCCGCGATCATCTGCCCGAGCGACGCGTCGGACGCCGCCGACATGCGATCGATCCTGGTCGTGCTGGCCATCGAGACGATGGCCCCGAATGTGCGTACGGTGGCCGAGGTGAACAACCCCAGGCATGTGACCCACTTCGAACGGACCCATGTCGATGAGGTGCTGGTCACTTCGCGACTGGCGTCGAGGCTCCTCGCCCGTACGGCGATGTACCCGGGCCTCAGTGAGTTCGTCACCGACATTGTGTCGGGCGGAGAGGGATCCGAGCTCTACCGGGTGATCCTGCCCGACGAGTATTGCGGTCTCAGCATCGATGAGCTTTCGGCACGGATGCGCCGGGACCATCAGGCGACCCTCATGGCCGTGTCGCGAGGTGACGTCACCTACAGCAATCCTCCGAGTGACTTCACCCTCTCGTTCGGTGACCAGGTCGTCGTGGTAGCGCAATCGTTGGGTACGCTGCTGCCGCTCCAGTCGGCCCGGGTGACCGGCCCATACGCTTGATCGAAAACTCGCCCGCTCGGTTCGGATATCGTGTGCGCTCACTAGAAGGTGGAGGGTTATGGGTATCGAGTTGCTGAAGCAGACGGGGCTGTTCAGCGCCTGCACCGAAAAGGAGCTGGCGAGCGTGATGGTGACCGCAAAGGAGCGGACATTCGAACCTGGCGAAGTCATCATCCGCGAAGGCGATCCGGGCCTCGGCTTCTATCTGCTCCTCGAAGGGACCGCGCAGGTTCGCAAGGGCGGCGTCGCCGTGGCCGATCTCGCGACCGGGGACTATTTCGGCGAGATGGCACTGCTGCTCGAGGACACGCCGCGCACCGCCGACGTGGTCGCACTCACGAAGGCAAAGTGCCTCGTGATCACCCAGTGGGACTTGCGCGCCATTCTGAGCACTCATCCCGATATCGGCATGAAGATCATGAACGAGTTGGCCACCCGGCTCAGCGGTACCGAGAAGGCGCTGAGCGACTGAAACCCCGGTCATGTCTCTCGCCGGGTTCGACCCTGCGCACTCAGGCACGCCCTGAGCAGACCGGACGCGTCTCACGATGACCCTCACCCTCACGGTCGGTGGTTGCCGCGGCTCAATGTGCGTCTCGGGTCCCGAGTACCGGCGGTACGGGGGAAACACCACCTGCTACTACGTCGAGGTCGAACCCGGGCATTACCTGGTGATCGACGCCGGCACCGGTCTGCGGAACCTGCAGAATCTGGTGCGCAAGCAGGAAGGCCCGAAGCGCTTCACGGTCCTCCTGACCCACTACCACTGGGACCACATCCAGGGCTTGCCGACGTTCGGCGCGGTGTACGACCCGAGCGTTCGGGTGGACCTCTACGGCCCCGCCTGCGAGGCAAAGACACCGGCAGAGGCACTTGGCGACGTGATGAGACCGCCGTGGTGGCCGGTGCCTGTCGACAAGGCGACGGGAGTGAGCATCCACCTCCTCGAAGATTCGATGAAGCTCGGGCCGGTCAAGGTGACTCACATCGGGGTCAGCCACCCGCAGATGACGGTGGCCTATCGTCTCGAGGCGGAGCGGACCATCGTCATCGTCACGGATCACGAGGCGGGAGACAGCGCCGAGTTGGACGAGGCGATCACCGATTTCGCGTCCGGCGCCGACGTGATGTTCCACGATGCGCAATACACCCCCGAGGAGCACCTGGCGACCAAGAAGGGCTGGGGTCACAGTGATTGGGAGCAGGCCGCGACTGCAGCCCGCGCCGCCGGGGTGGGTCGGTTGATATTGACGAGCCATGATCCCGACCGCGATGACGACGAGATCGATGCGATGCGCGCCGAGGCCCGTCGCCTCTTCACCCCCGTAGACGCCGCGTACGAAGGAATGACGCTTCCTCTGTAGAGCGCGATTCGCAATTCGCGATACGCAATACGAAGGAGGGCGGTTTTCCCCTGAGCTGGGAGTTAGACGTTCCGGAGGCGGGAGTTTCAAACTCAGCGGTGGACGCGATCTGTCGAATTGCGTATCGCGTATTGCGTATCGCAGGCGAGGCCCCGCGAGCCCTCACTCCTCAGGTATCCCCTCCACCACGAAGTCACTGATCGAGTTCCACAGCATCCAGCCGTTGGTCGATTCTTCGGCGGTGAGGATGCTTTCGAGCACCTGGGAGGCATCCCACGAGAAGGCCTGTAGCCAGGGTCGCATCAGCGCCCCACCTTCGAGGCGGGGCATGCCGGCCCGGAGGGCCTGTCCGACGACCTCGGCGGGGTAGTCGTTGGGATTGTCGAGGTTGAGCCAGCCGGGGCCGTAGTGGCTGGGGTAGATCATCGGGCTGATCGCATCGACCGTCCAGGACAGCTCTTCGACCCGCTGGCCGATGCCCTGGTCGTCGAAGACCGAGAGCACGATTGCGAAGATGTCCGCAGACACCGCGCAACCTTCCTCGTGGATCTGGTCACGGGCTTCCCCCAAGAATGCAGCGATGGTCTCCACCCGGGTGTCGGCATTCGGCGAGTCGATCGAGTAGCGAGCCGTCGAGATGTCGCCATCGGATGGAAACCGGACGTAGTCGAACTGGATCTCGTCGAAACCCAACTGGCACGCCTCGATGGCGAGGTCGATCGGGTACTGCCACGAGTCGCGGTTGGTCGGGTCCATCCATCCGAAGCCCTGGACCGTCGTCCACGCACTCCCGGTCTCGCTGTCCTTGATGGCCGCGTCGGCGTTGAGGACGGTGGCGTATGGGTCCTGGAACACCACGATCCGGGTGATGGCGTACAGGCCCCGCTCCTTGGCCTGCGCCAGCACGTCACGGACGTCGTACCTGACCTCGATCGCGCCTGCTTCACGGGCGAAGGGGACCGCCGAGTCATAGAGCACCCAACCCTTCTCCTCTTTGGTGTCGAAGATGAGAGCGTTGACGGCGGTGGTCTCGGCGATGCGGAGTATCTCGGCGAACGCCTCGGCGTCGCCGGCGGCGTCGTAGAACACCCGAAGCCCCTTGACCATGAAGGGCTCGAGCACCAGGTCGAGGCGGGTTCGCTGGCCACCCCACTCCTCCTCGGTCGGAGTCCACGCCGCCTTCTCCGCCCTGACGATCCCTGGCTCCGCCGCCACGATCTCGAAGCTGCCAAACTCACCCGCAGTGACCGCCTGGTCTCCGAGTACGACGGTCGCTCCCGGTAGCCCGATTCCGTTGACGTCGGTGACCCGCCCCTGCAACACCCGTGGGTACATCTGCAGGGAAATGGCCCCCTGGGGTGGGATCACGTCGACCGGATAGGTCGCGCTCTGGTGGCCGCGAGCCGTGACGGTGAGCGTTGCCGGCGCCTCGAAGGCGAGAGTGGCGAGTCCTCCCTCGGAAGTGACGGCCTCGCGCCCGTTGTCGGCGACGATCACTGCCCCGGCGATGGGCTGCTGGTCGGCGCTGATGACCCGAAGGTGGACTTCGTCGGTGGCGAAGGCGTTGCGCAAGATGACCCAGCCACCCACCAGGACGATCACAACCAGTGCCCCGATCAGCGAGCGTGAAATGACCTGTCCCCAGTTGCGCCGACGCTTGAACCGTCGGCTGTGCCGGGAGTCGAAGAGGTCGTGGGGTGCTCGGCGCATTTGAACCAGCGATGGGAGGGGTGGAGGCAGAGACTAGGGCGGCGGGTGAGATCGGCGTTGTCGGGGGCTCCCGGCGTGCGGAGGCGTACTCTTCGGCAATGAGTCTTCTTGCAGATCTCGCCACCCGTGATCGGTGGCGGGCAGAGGGGAGGTCTGTCGTGTCGGCCACGGTGATTTCGGTCGAAGGCACCGCGCCTCGTCCGCCGGGATCCCGAATGCTCATGGCCGGCGATGGAGAGGTGGCGGGATCGGTGAGTGGGGGCTGTGTCGAGAGCGACGTCATTGCGCAGGCGGAACACGTAGCTCGGAGCGGAGAACCCAGGGTGCTCACCTACGGCATCACCGACGAAGAGGCCTTCGAGGTTGGTCTGGCATGTGGGGGGACGATCCGGGTGCTCGTCGAACGTTGGTGATCGACCCGCTCGACGCCGCCCGCGACCTGCTGGAGCATCGCCGGGCGGGCGCGCTGGTCACGGGCCTCGCGAGCGGCGATCGCGTGCTGCTGAGCGCGTCCGGGGAAGTACTGGCGGGCAGGTTCGAGATCCCCGACGAAGTCAAGGTTCGAGCCGTCGACCTTCTAGGCCGGGGTCGGTCGGGCACTGTCACCACCGAGACGGGGGAGTTCTTTGTCGAAGCGATCTCTCCGCCCCCTCGGCTCCTCGTGTTCGGCGCCGGGCCAATCGCCGAGGCGTTGTGTGCGATGGCTGCCATGGTCGGCTTCGAAATCCAGGTGGGTGACCCCCGGCCCGCCTTTGCCCGGGAGTCGCGCTTTCCGGCAGCCATTGCGGTGAAGGTCGGTTGGCCGGGCGAATTGCTTGCGGAGTGGGCCCCTGACGCGGCGACCTATGTGGTCTCACTGCTGCACGAGGCACGGTTCGAGGCCGAGCTGATGCCCGCCCTGCTTCGTACCCCCGCCCGCTACATCGGGGCCCTCGGATCGATGCGAACTCACATCGCCCGGATCGAGCGCTTGTCGACGGAAGGCTTCTCCAAAGAGGACATCGATCGAATCCACGGCCCGGTCGGCCTGGGCATCGGAGGGGTCACCCCGGAGGAGATAGCCGTGTCGATCGTCGCCGAAATGGTGTCGGTTCGAAGAGGTTGAGAGGCCTGCCTAGCTTCCCCACACCTCACGATGCACGATCTGCTCGATGGGTTTTCTTCCCGTGAACCCCTGCGCCCGCCGCTCAGCTCGCACGGCGCGCTCGCGTTCCTCATCGGGATAGCCGAGGGCGATGGCATAACGGCATTCGGCCTCCGACGGAATTCCGAGCACCTCGCGTGCCCGGGCCGTGTCGTGAAGCGTGATGGGGCAGGACCCGATTCCGCGAGAGGCGGCCGCCAGCATCAGGTTCTGGGCGATCCGGCCAATGTCGAAGTCGTTCCCCTCATCGGTGCGGACCAGGGCGATGGTGGCCACCGAGGAGCGGATGGGGTCGGTGAAGCTTCCGGCCGATGCCAGACGGTCGCGTTCGTCTACGACGACGATGAATGCCCAACCCTGCCGGTTCTTCGATGAACCGGTCCAGCGCCCCGCCTCGAGAATCTCATCGAGCACTTCACCGGGAATCGGGTCGGGCCGAAAGGCTCGCACCACCCGGAGCGACCGGATGGCCGAATAGAACGAGTCGGAGGTGGATGGCATGCCGCCGACCTTAGGGGGTGAGCGAACCCGGCGTCAGTCCCCGAGTAGCTCGATCAGTTCGGCGGCGATCGGTGCTGCCACTTGCCCCCCTGAACCGCCTCCCTCGACGACCACCGCGATGGCGTAGTCGTCCCAGAAGCCGATGAACCAGGCGTGGGTCGATCCGGTGTCGTCGAACTCGGCTGACCCGGTCTTTCCCGCAACCTGGCGTCCCGGCACGTCTGCCTGCTGGGCGGTGCCGTCGGAGACCGAGAGCCGCATCATCGACGCCAGACTCGCTTGCACCGTCGCATCGAGCGGTATCCGCACTCGGCCGGCGAGGTCGGCCAGCAGCGTCGGAGCGAGCCACCCGGAACCGGCGACGGCGGCGGCGACGGACGCCTGATGGATCGGGGTCACCAGCACCCGGCCCTGGCCCATTGCCTGGGCACCGAGTTCGGCGGAGTCGGCGGGATCGGGGAAGCGGGAGGTTGCTGCGGGGAGTCCTACCTCGTATCCGGTGTCGAATCCGAACGAGCCCCGGGCCGTCGCTGCCAGCGCTCCGCCCGCCAACAAGTCCGCCGCCATTGCGGCGAAGGTGGTGTTACAGGACTCGGCCAGGGCGGTCTGGAGGTCGATGCTTCCCAGGTCGAGGTCCCCTGCGTTGCCAATCCGGAGCCCGCCCACGAACACCTCGGCCGGGCACTCGACCGGGGAGCCCGGAGTGAGTCCGGTGGCCAGCAGAGCCGCCGCGGTGACCACCTTGAAGGAGGAGCCCGGTGGGTAGAGGCCAAACAGGGCACGGTCGATCCCGTCGTCGGGGCTGCTGGCCGAAGCGACCACTCCGCCGGTGGCAACGTCGACCAGCACGATCGCTGCCGGAAGTTCGACGCGGGCGATGGCTCGTTCAGTGAGTCGCTGCGCTCGGAGATCGAGGGTGGTTCTCACATCGGCTGCGGGGCGGCCGGCGACAAGAAGTAGCTCCGCCACCTCGCGACCGTATCGGTTGATCCTGACCACCCGCAGGTCGGGGGATCCGGCGAGGACGGGTTCGAGCGCCAACTCGAGTCCGGAGCGGCCCACCAAGTCCCCGACTTTGTAGGGCCGGCCCCACGCGGTCAGTTGGTCGAGGGTGATGGGTGCCACCTTGCCGACGATGTGATCGGCGAGATCGCCCGACGGCAGGATTCGGGCGACCCCGTCCTGAAGGATGACCCCCGGCGTCGCGGCAAGGGTGGCTGCATCACCGACTCTCGCCGCATCGATGGTCCCCACCGGCAGGAACCAGTCCGGTTGGACGCCAGGCCGTTCGATCTCCGCGACGACCGCGGACGGAGGGATACCGGCGAGCACCTCCAACAGTTGGGTGACCTCGTCCAGATCCTCGATCCATTGGGGGACGACGCCGATCACGTGGACCGGGCCCTGATAAGCCAGGGGCACGCCGTCGCCCGCCAGAATCGCCCCGCGCCGGGGCCACTCGGCGACCACCTCCAGCCGATCACCGGCTTCGAGATCCGGATGGAGCGCCCCCGGAGACCAGTCGATCTGCCACCCGACCGTCCGGGTGAGGGCGGCGGTCGTGGTGTACTCCCATTCGCCGAACGACGCCGAGCGGAGGAACACCGTCACTTCGACTGTGGCTGTGTCGCCGGCGAGATCAACGGCGCCGATCTCGAACGTGGCCGAGTCGAGTGCGAGTTCGTTGTTCCATGCAGCGACCGCGGACGAGATGTCCTCGGTCGAGGCGCTCGAGAACGCCGCGGCGGCACTGAGGTCACCCGAGCCGATTGCCAGGTAGAAGCCTTCGGCCGTCGCGACCGCAGCGGCCAGGTCATCGGGATTGGCTTGAGCCGTCGTGGTGTTCGCCGGAGTGGTGGAAGTGCCAACCGAGTCGGGGCTGAGCCCGCCCCGTGAGCACGCCCCGGTGAGGAGCGCGAGGGCGAGCAGCGGGCGGAGCAGGGTGCGGAGGCGCATGACCTCCGTTCACACTAGGGATGCCCGCGATCAACGCTGGGGGCTTCGTCAGCCGATCGGGCCAACTCCGATGAGGAACAGCCGACGGAATGGGAAGAGTGTCGTTCCATCGTCACTTCGCGGGTACGCCCGGCGCAGGCGGGACGCGTAATCCTCCATGAACTCTTCGCCGTGGCCGTCGAGCGCGTCGAGGTAGGGGCGGGCGGCGGTGCCCCGAGCCCACTCGGCGACCGGGTCCTCGCCCTCGAGGACCTGGAAGTAGACGGTCTCCCAAATGTCCAGCGTTGCGAACCGACCGGAGAGGAGGTGGTGGTATTCGGCCGGCTCGGCAACAGGGGCCGGGCGGACCAAGTGGCCGACAGCCTCCCGCCACCGGCTCGAAGCAGCCGTCGCCGCGAGGAGGGCGTGCGAGGGCTCGTCGAAGTTCCGGGGCATCTGAACGGCGAGCACCCCACCGGGGGCCACCTGCGCGGCAAGACGTGGCAGCAGCGTGGCGTGGTCGTCGAGCCAGTGCAGCGCGGCATTCGAGAAGATCAGTTCCGGAGGCTGTTCGGGTTCCCACGACGCGATGTCGGCGAGCCGCCATTCGATGCCAGGTATCTCCCGGGCCCGACCGAGCATGGTGGGTGAGGAATCGAGCCCGCCAACCGTGGCTTCGGGCCACCGCTTCGCCAGCAGCGCGGTGATCGACCCGGTCCCGCACCCGAGGTCCCAGATCGATCGTGGAGCGATAGGGATCCGGGCGATGAGGTCGAGTGCCGGCCGCAGCCGTTCCCCGGCGTACCGGTCGTACTGCGCCGGGTCCCAGCTCGTCATCGGGGGGCTATCGGGTGCCGCCGATCAGAGTCAAAATCCCGGCGCCGAGGGTCACCCCGGGCGCCCATCCGACGATCTCCTTCAGATCGTCGAATCCACCGCCGCCTTGCTCGAGGGCTCGGTACAACTGGGCCACGAACAGGCCTGCCACCGCGACGGTGAGGATTCCGAGAAGCACTGCCGGGCCCAAGGGACGCTTGAGGAACGCGGTGCCGAGCACGAGGGCAGCGAGTCCGATCAGCACCCACCCGATGTACGGCGCTCCCTCGGCCTCGAAGTCCCATAGAAAGCCAAGGGTCAGCTCCATCGAGTTGCGACCGTCCTGGAGCCACGGCAGCAGCGCCGACAGTGCCGTGAAGAACGCGCCGGCGAGCAGCAGGGGGTTCACCGGCCTGGAACCCCCCGCCGTGGCGGGAGTGACTGCTGCAGGTTCGGCGGCAGCCAGCGGTGCGATTCGGCGGGCATCGACCCAGCCGGTCCACCCGTTCGATCCGACCACTCGTGCCCAGTCGCCGCGCCGTTCGGCAATCGACAACCTGACCCTGGCCTCGAGCATGGCGGTGGGCTGGAGCTCCGGATTCGGCTCGGGCCATGCGGGCATCCCCCCCGCCGGCACGGCGTGCGTCGCGATCCACACCGGATCCATCACGCGGGTCGGCTCGGGCTCCATCGGTACCTCGGCCGTCGACTTCGCCACAACCGGCTCGGCCGGTTCGTGGGGCGTGTGATCGATCGCCAGGGCGTCGACCGCCCCAACCAGATCGCGGAGGGCGGTCGCAAACGTCTGGTGATTCAGGCCGTCCAGGTATACGCGATTGGTCAAGTGGACGGCCGTGCCCGACTCGACTGGCGCGACCTCGCCGGTCATCGTCGTGGCCCGCCCGGGAAGTAGTGATCGCAGCTCGGCGATCCGCTCGGGGGTGGCCACCGGTTCCAGCGAGCGATGGGTCAGCAGCAGGCGGTCTTCGTCCGTTTCGACCTCGATGATCATCTCGTCACCGACGACGATTCGACCGTGGTCGTCGAGGGTGAGATCTTCTTCCGCCTGGACCCAGTCGGCAATGCGGTCAAGAGCTGTGCGATCGGTCATGGGCGAACGCTACCGAAATGCGGGCCGCATCGTTAACCGCAGGCACTGGTGGGTATCGTTCCGCACCATGCCCCGCCGCCGTCCCGCGTTCAGCATCGGCATCGAAGAGGAGTACCTCCTCGTCGATCCGGAGACGAGGGATCTCTTGCGCAACCCCCCGGAGCAGGTGCTGGAAGATTGCCGCAAGGTGCTCGGGAGCCAGGTGAGCCCGGAATTCCTTCGTGCGCAGCTCGAGGTGGGGACCGCAGTCTGTGCCGACGTGCCGACCGCTCGGGCCGACCTGCTGCGGCTCCGCGCCGCCCTGTGCGAGGTGGTCGACCGCCACGGCATCGCCTTCATCGCCGCATCCACCCACCCCTTCGCCGACTGGGCCGACCAGCAGGTCACCGAGGCTGATCGGTATCTCACGATGGCGCGCGACCTGCAGGTGGTGGTGCGGCGGCTGGTCATCTGCGGAATGCACGTACATGTGGGGATCGAGGACCGTGAGTTGCGGCTCGACCTCATGAATCAAGTGACGTACTTTCTGCCGCACCTACTGGCCATGAGCACGTCGTCCCCGTTCTGGCATGGCGTCGAGACCGGGCTCAAGTCGTATCGGATGAGCGTCTTCTACTCGCTGCCCCGCACTGGCCTCCCCGAGCAATTCTCGTCCTGGGCGGAGTACGAGCGGCACGTTGCCGTGCTCGTCGACGCCGGGCTCATCGAGGATGCCACCAAGTTGTGGTGGGACGTCCGCCCCTCGGCCCGGTATCCGACCATCGAGATGAGGATCGCCGATGTCTGTACCCGGATCGAGGATGGCATCGCCATTGCTGCCCTGTTCCAGTCGCTCCTGGCGATGCTGTTCCGCCGGCGGTCCGAGAATCAGCGGTGGCGTGCCTACGCCGACATGCTGGTCTCGGAGAACACCTGGAGGGCCCAGCGCTATGGCGTCGAGGCGAGTCTGATGGACTTCGGCAAGGGGGAGCTGGTGCCGTATGCCGACCTGGTCGAGGAGATCATCGGCCTGGTGCACCAGGATGCGATCGAACTCGGCTGCGCCGATGCTGTCGATAGTGCCCGCGGGATAGTGGTCACCGGAACCAGCGCGGACCGTCAATTGGCGATCTACCGTGCTTCCCTGGAGTCAGGCAAAGAGCCCAAGGAGGCCTTGCGTGACGTGGTGGATGAGTTGATCGCAGACACCAGAACCGGACTGTGATTCTTGATTCCTGCTACTTGATTCTCCGAAGGGAGTCCACTTGTTCGAGCTAGCTGAGAAGGCAGTCGAGGGGGCACTGGCCGCCGGCGCCAAATACGCCGATGCGCGGTTCGTCGAGGGCCGGGGGGAGGCCATCGAGGTCCTCAATGGGCGGGTTCAGAGCGTCGACCGCAACGAATCCGCCGGTGTCGGGGTCAGGGCTCTGGTCGGATCCTCGTGGGGCTTCTTCGCGACCCCGGATACCTCCGACGCAGCGCTCCGCCATGCCGGTGAGCGCGCCGCGCAGATCGCCAGGGCGTCGGCTGTCGCGCCTGGCGACCCGATGCCTCTCGCCGATGTCCCTGTCGTTCAGGCGAACTACGAGACACCGCATCAGGAGCCCTCCCTCGATGTTTCCCTATCCGAGAAGGTCGACCTCCTCGTCGGGGTCACCGAGACGATGCAGGCCGTCGATCAGATTCGACTCGCCCGCGGCTCCCTCGGTGCGTGGGACACCCGTAAGTGGTTCGTCTCCTCGCAGGGCCATCGCATCAGCCAGCACCTCGTCGAGACGGGCGGTGGCTTCGCCGCCACCGCGGTGGGCGAGGCCGAAACCCAGCGACGGTCCTACCCGCAGTCGTTCGGCCAGTACGAGACCGGCGGGTACGAGGTGATCCGCCGCTGGGACTTCGCCGCCAACGCCGGCCGCATCGCCGAGGAGGCCGCCGCGCTCCTTGGCGCCGCCGATTGTCCCGAAGGCGAGGAGACCCTGATTCTCGAGGGGAGCCAGTTGGCACTGCAGATCCACGAGTCGGTGGGCCATGCCATCGAACTCGACCGCATCCTCGGGTGGGAGGCGGCATTCGCCGGCACCTCGCACCTCGAACTGCCGAAGCTGGGCACCCACAAGTATGGGTCGCCCTTGATGAACATCACCGCCGACGCCACCCTGCCCGGGGCGCTCGGGAGCTTCGGTTACGACGACGAAGGGACTCCGGCACAGCGGGTTGCGATCGTGGACGAGGGAATTTGGGTGGGCGTGCTTTCGGGCCGTGATTCGGCGTCGATCGCGTCCCTTCCCCCGGGCGGGATGGTGCGGGCCGACGGGTTCAATCGTCTGCCGATGGTGCGGATGACCAACGTGGGGCTGCTCCCCGGTGACTCCTCGCTCGACGAGATGATCGCCGAGACCGAGGACGGAATCCTCATGTCGACGAACCGCTCGTGGTCGATCGACGACAAGCGGCTCAACTTCCAGTTCGGTTGCGAGATCGGCTGGGAGATCAAGAATGGGAAGCGGGGAAAGATGATCAAGAACCCGACCTACACCGGCATCACGCCGAAGTTCTGGGCGCAGCTCGACATGCTCGCCGGTGAATCGGAGTGGGTGCACTGGGGCACTCCGAACTGTGGCAAGGGTCAGCCGATGCAGGTGGCCCACACCGGTCACAGCGCAAGCCCCGGCCGGTTCGGCACCGTGAGAGTGGGGGTGCGGGGATGACCAAATCACTCGACATCGCCCGGCGGGTCATCGAAATGGTGGGCGATCGCGCCGAGGCCGAGGCGGTCGCCACGACCGGCCGGCAGGCGCTCACCCGGTTCGCCAACTCGTTCATCCACCAGAACGTCAGCGAGGACACGGTCGAGGTGTGGTTGCGGGTCGCGGCCGATGGGCGGGTTGCCGCGCTGCAGGGCAATCGGGTCGATGACGCCTCCTTGAAGCGGTTGGTCGACGGTGCGCTCGAAGCAGCGTCGTTGCAGCCTCGAGACGAGGAGTGGCCCGGGATCGCGCCAAAGGCGAAGGTGCCCAAGATCCGCCATGTCGATCCCGGCACCACCGACGTGGTCCCGGAGCAGCGGGCCTCACTGGTGCGTGACTTCATCGATGCGGGCGAGGGCCTGAGCGCGGCCGGGTACTGCGACACCTCGTTCAACGAGCGGTCGTTCGTCAACTCGGCGGGCCAGGAGGCCACCGCCGACGACACCCGGGCTTCGATCGATGGCATCCACCAGACCGGCGAGAGTGCCGGTTCAGCCCACCAGACTTCTGTATCCATCGGTGACATCGACGGTGGCGCCGCCGGCACTCTGGCAGCCGAACGCGCCCGGATGGGAATGAACGCGTACGACACCAAGCCCGGCGACTACGAAGTGGTGCTGTCGCCGGAGTGCGTGGCGTCGATCGTGATCTTCCTCTCCGTCTATGGCTTCTCCGGCAAGGCCGTCAACGAGGGCCAGTCCTTCGTGGAGCTCGGCAAGGCGCAGTTCGGCCCGCGGATCATGATCACCGACGATCCGCTGTCGAAGGGTGGCCTGGGAGTGCCCTTCGACACCGAGGGGACGCCCAAGCGTCAGCTCGAGTTGGTGGCAAATGGGGTCACTTCGGGAGTGGCCCACGACCGGCGCAGCGCCAAGACGGCAGGCGCCGAATCGACCGGGCACGCACACCCGCAAAGCGCGGTGTGGGGGCCGGTGGCCGCCGACCTCGTCGTCGGCGGAGGCAGTGAGAGCGTGGAGGATTTGATCGCCGCGGTCGACCGGGGCATCTACGTCGCAACCTTCAACTACTGCCGGATCCTCGACCCGAAGACTCAGGTGGTCACCGGGCTTACCCGCAACGGCACCTTCATGATCGAGAACGGCAAGATCACCGGGGCGCTCACCGGCCTCCGTTTCACCCAATCGTTCGTGGCGGCCCTCGGGGACGGCAACGTGCTCGGCCTCGGCGACGACACCCGATACGCGGACTCCGAGTTCGGAGCCGGCTTCGTGCGGGCCCCGTCGATGCGTCTCGCCAGCTGGCACTTCACGGGGGGAACGGAAGGGTAGAGGGGCCTCGCTTCGCTCGGCCCGCAATTCGCAATTCGCAATACGCAATACGGGAGAACCATCAGGACATCGTTGACGGTTTGTAGACGGTCTATGTCCATCAGGAC
>JBBDMM010000003.1:25708-37820 GCA_040878325.1 Acidimicrobiia bacterium | reverse complement strand
GGGGGGCGGCCCCCCCCCAACACCCGAAGATGCACTACCGGGACCAGTCCTGCTCGCTGTCTCAGCTGCCCCCCTCGCCCCTTCGGGGCACTCCCCCCGGAGTACCGGGGGGAGACGCTCGAATCAACCGAAGACGGCCATCCGGGACCAGTCCCGCCCGCAGGGGGCTCACTTCGTTCGCTTGGCTGCACCCCTCGCCAGGAACCCGAGGGGTTCCCGCACTCCCCCCGGGGGTACCGGGGGGAGACGCTCGGAGAATCCCGAAGACGGCCTACCGGTCTCGCGGGGGCTCACTTCGTTCGCGTGGCTGAACCCGCTCGCCCTCGGCTCGCTTCCCAAACCTGTCCTGAAATCTGGGAATTGATAGCCATCGACTCAGGTTCTAATACTGCAGTACACTAAGAAACCCTAGATTCGCCCCCGCGGTGAGTTCGAAAATCGAGGAGCACCCATGTCGAGAGCAGTAGGAATCGACCTCGGGACCACCAATAGCGTGGTCGCCGTGTTCGAAGGCGGCGAACCCGCCGTCATCCCCAACGCCGAAGGCCACCGCACCACCCCATCGGTGGTCGCCTTCTCCAAGAGCGGCGAAGTCCTGGTTGGCGAGGTCGCCAAGCGCCAGGCCATCACCAACCCCGAGCGGACGATCCGCTCGGTCAAGCGTCACATGGGCGAGAGTTGGTCGGTCGAGATCGATGGCAGGGAATACAACGCCCAGGAGATCAGCGCCCGCATCCTGATGAAGCTCAAGCGCGACGCCGAGGCGTACCTCGGCGCCCCGGTCACCCAGGCGGTGATCACGGTGCCGGCGTACTTCGGCGATGCACAGCGCCAGGCCACCAAGGAAGCGGGTCAGATCGCCGGCCTCGAGGTGCTCCGCATCATCAACGAGCCCACCGCGGCCGCTCTCGCCTACGGCCTCGACAAGGCAGGGGACGACCAGACGATCCTCGTGTACGACCTCGGCGGCGGCACCTTCGACGTCTCGGTGCTCGAAATCGGCGAGGGCGTCTTCGAGGTGAAGTCCACCGCCGGCAACACCCACCTCGGCGGCGACGACTGGGACCAGCGGGTCATCGACTGGATGGTCAAGTCGTTCAAGGACGAGCAGGGGGTCGACCTCAGCAAGGATCCGATGGCACTGCAGCGCCTCAAGGAGGCCGCCGAGAAGGCGAAGATCGAGCTCTCGCAGGTGACCTCAACCGAGATCAACCTGCCCTTCGTCACGGCCACCAGCGAAGGCCCGCTGCACATGCAGCGCACGCTCAGTCGATCGGAATTCCAGAAGATGACGGAGGACCTGCTCGAGGCGACCAAGCAGCCGTTCAATCAGGCCATCAAGGACGCCGGCATCAAGGTGGGCGACATCGACCACGTGATCCTCGTCGGCGGCTCCACCCGTATGCCGGCGGTCGTCGACCTTGTGAAGTCCCTCACCGGCAAGGACCCCCACAAGGGCGTCAACCCCGATGAGGTGGTCGCGGCCGGCGCCGCTCTGCAGGCAGGCGTCCTCAAGGGCGACGTCAAGGACATCCTCTTGCTCGACGTGACCCCGTTGACCCTCGGTATCGAGACCCTCGGCGGGGTGTTCACCAAGATGATCGACCGGAACACCACCATCCCCACCAGGCGGTCCGAGGTGTTCACCACCGCGGCCGACAGCCAGCCCGAGGTCGAGGTGCATGTGCTCCAGGGCGAGGGCGAGATGGTCGACCGCAACCAGTCACTGGGGCGGTTCAACCTGACCGGGATCGCCCCCGCACCGCGGGGTATGCCCAAGATCGAGGTCACCTTCGACATCGATGCCAACGGCATCGTCTCAGTGTCGGCCAAGGACCTCGGCACGGGCAAAAGCCAGCAGATCACCATCACCGGGGGCACCGCGCTTCCCAAGGACGAGATCGAGAAGATGGTGAAGGACGCCGAAGCGCACGCCGCCGAGGACCATGCTCGGCGCGAGGCGGCCGAGGCCCGCAACCAGGCCGACCATGCCGCCTACCAGGTGGGCAAGCAGCTCGAGGAGCACGGGTCGGTGCTGTCCGACGACGAGCGCTCGACGGTCGAAGACAAGGTGGCTGCGGTCAAGAAGCTGCTCGAGGATCCGGCGGCCGATACCGCCGGCTTGAAGAGCGCCACCGACGAACTGGTGAAGGGTGCGCAGGTGATCGGGCAGAAGATGTACGAGGCGCAGCAGACCGCCGAATCGGAAGGCGGCGAACCGAGCACCGACGACGGCGTCGTGGAGGCCGAGATCGTCGATGAAGGTGAGCCGTCGTGACCGACGAACTTCCCGTCGAGGACGGCGGATTCGTCTCGATCGACCTCGAGCTGCCTGACGACCCCGACCAAGCGGTCGACATGCTGATCGCCGAGTTGTCTGATGCCCGCACTGCGGCCGAGTCGCATCTCGACGATCTCAAGCGTGTGGCCGCCGACTTCGAGAACTATCGGAAGCGGGCAAACCGCGAGCGCGAAGAGATCATGATCCGGGCTTCGGAGCGCCTCGTGACCGATCTTCTCCCGGTGCTCGACTCCCTCGAGGCGGCCCTCGCCGCCGAAGTAGACGGCGGGGTGCGCCTGCTCGTAGGGGTTCGCAACACCCAGCAGCAGATGCTCGACATCCTGACGGCGCACGGGCTCGAACCGATCACCGCCCAGGGCCAGCCTTTCGATCCGAATCTGCATGAGGCGATCTCGGGCGGCGGGGACGGCCACCTCGTGGTGGTCGCCGAGGTTCGCCGCGGGTACTCGTTCAATGGCCGGGTGATCAGGCCCGCCCTGGTCCAGGTCGCCGCCGAGGACCTCTCCGAGGGGGACTGACCGTGAGCGTCCGCCGCGACTGGCTCGAGAAGGACTTCTACGCGGTCCTCGGAGTCGATCGGACGGCGACGGGCAAGGACCTCAAGAAGTCCTACCGCAAGCTCGCCCAGCAGTTCCACCCCGACACCAACCCTGGTGACGACTCGGCGGAGACGCGATTCAAGGAGGTCACCGAGGCCTACGACGTGCTCTCCGACCCCAAATTGCGCGAGGAGTACGACCAGGCACGGGACGCCTTTGCACGCGGCGCGTGGGCGGGCTCGCCGCAGGGTGGCGCGCAGTATGTCCGGTTCGACGACCTCGGCGACATGGGCGACTTCGGCTCGATCTTCGGAGGTGCGGGGCTCGGCGACCTGTTCCGGGGGGGCCGGCGAGGACCGCAAAAGGGTGCCGACCTCGATGGTGAGCTGAGGCTCACCTTCCACGAAGCCATCGCCGGCTCCACCCGGACCCTCACCATCTCGAGCGCCGAAGGACCGCGCGAGGTACAGGTGAAGATTCCACCGGGCGTCGACGACGGACAGCTCATCCGGGTGAAGGGCAAGGGGGCCCCCGGGTTAGGCGGTGGCCCTCCCGGCGACATCCTCGTTCGAGTCAGGGCCGGGGACCATCCGCTCTTCAACCGTAAAGGGCTGAATCTCGAGCTGACCGTGCCCATCACCTTCGCCGAGGCGGCCCTCGGCGCCAACATCACCGTTCCCACCCTGGACGGCAAGGTGACCCTGAAGGTGCCACCGGGCACGCAATCGGGGCGGACCTTCCGGGTGTCGGGCAAGGGGGTGGCCGGCCCCAAGCGCACCGGCGACCTACTCGTCACCGTCGAAGTCGCCGTTCCCGAGAGCCTCACCGACGCCGAGAGAGCGCTGATCGAGCAGCTCCAGGATCTTCAATCCCACGACCCGCGACCGCACCTGGGGGTGTGACCCATGACCGACCGAAAGCCCGAAGCCGTGTACATCATCTCGGTGGCCGCGGAGATCGTCGGGATGCACCCCCAGACCCTGCGCATCTACGAGCGCCGCGGCCTGTTGCGCCCCTTCCGCACGCCCGGAGGCACCCGCCGCTACTCGGACGAGGACCTGGAGCGCCTCGGCCTCATCCAGGACCTCACCGCCGCCGGAGTCAACATCGAGGGCGTAAGACTCGTGCTGGAGATGCGCGAGGAGATCGCCCGCCTCGAACACCAGGTATCCCGCCTCCGCCGACTACTCGGCGAGGCACAAGCCCGCCTCCTCGGCGCCGAACTGGAAACGAGGGGCAAGAACCTCCCGGATGTGCCGAGAGCGCGAGTCGTCGAATAACAGCCAGTTCCTGTTGCCACGCCCTCAGGGGTTGACGGTGATGGTCCCGGTCATCGAGGAATGGAACGAGCAGAAGTAGCCAAATGAGCCGGCGGAGTTGAACTGATGCGAGAACGATGTCCCTGACGACTTCGAACCCGAGTTCCACAGTCCCCCATTGCTGGTGGTGGTGTGGGTGCCCTCGGTGAATGACCACACGATGGTGTCGCCCACCGTGATCGTCCTGTTGGCCGGTGAGAACTGGTTGTTGCTGACGCTGATTCCAAACGTCTGAGGGCCGCTCGAGGTCGTCGAGGTCGTGGTGCCCACCGTCGTGGTGGTGGCTGCGGTCGTGGTGGTGGCTGCGGTCGTGGTGGTGGCGGCTCCGCTGGTCGTGGTGGCCGCGGCGGTCGTCGTGGTGGCGGCTCCGCTGGTCGTGGCCGTCCCCCCGCTGGAACTCGAGGTGGTGGCACCAGCGGTGGTGGTCACCGATCCGCTGGTCGTGGTGGTGCCAATCGTCGTCGAGACAGGACTACTGGTCCCTGAGCTGGTCGTCGAGGTGAATGCGACGGTACTCGGGGGTGTAGTGGTCCCCGCGGTGGTGGAGGTCGATCCGGCGCCGGTGGCGTCGTCACCGCAGGCGGCGAGAGAGGCGGCGAGCGACAGGGCAGCGAGTCCCCGAATGGCGATCTGAGCCGATCCCATCGCGTACTAACGACACTGGGGCGAATTCGTTCCCGGCCTGACTCTCCTCCTTCGCCGAGACCGAGCAGGTGCCTCCATCGGTGGAGACAGCGGGCCGCTCAAGTCAATTGCGTGCCCGCGAATTCCCAGGTCCCGTCGGACCGAATGGCGAGGTAGAACCCACCGACATAGCTGTTCAGAGATCTCATCCGTGCGATGCGTTCGTCGTCGTAGAGCGATCGCAGCCCTTCCCAGTCGGCCGCGGTTCGCTGGTCCGCCGACAGGACTGAGACACGAGGCCAATACCACCTCCGGTTGCCATCTGGGTCGACGATCTCAGTGGGCGGAAGCGACAGCACCGCTGCGATCAGGCCCAGAACGTCCTCGCCATCGCGCATCAGGCCGATCCAATAGTCGATCGGGCTCCCCATGAATCCCAACCCGTCGTAGTTGGCGAAGAAGTCGGGATCGGAGGTCAGACTTCGAAGTGACGCCCAGTCGCAGTCGATCGCAGCCTGGTAGATCGCTCGACGCGTCTCCGCGACCGCCGCCGGCAGGTCCTGGTCCGTCAGGGGCGGCGTGCGATCGGTACAAGGCAGCGCTTCCGGTTGGTCGTCCGGGCGGAATACGAACGCGGTGACGTAAAGGGTCGCGCCCTCCTCGGGGACTCCGTCGAGTTCGGAGCCCAGAGGGATCGGGAGCGCCCCGGCCATGACTAGCCGATCATTGCCTGCCACAAGGCGGTGCACGCCAGCGGGTACGTCGAGGCTCGCCATTACCCAACCTCCATCGACCTGAGAAATCGCGATTGGTGACCTGGCGTTCGAAACGGCTCGATCCTCGAACAACTCTATTCCGGTGAGCACGACGGCCCCCTGATACCGCGCCACGGTCGTGAAACCGACGGCCTCACCACCGTCCGGGGTCCGAGAAGGCAGGTCGGAGGCAACCCAATGAACCGCGTCGACCGAGCTCCACACCTTCCCGAAGTTGGGGTCATGGAGGAGATAGCCGAGGCTGTCGGCGAAAATCTGGACGACGAACGACGTCTCGAGCCCGATCGGGGTGATCCGCTCCCAGCTGATCCCGTCGAACGACCGATACAGCACCGGCCACCAGAAGGACGAATGATCCGAGGCGAGCCCGAGAATCCCTGCCGGCCCCGCCACCAAGGAGTCGAAACTCAACATCTGGCCGTCGGGAACATCGCTCCGATGCCACGACGCACCCGCATCGTCGGAATACCAGGCGGCGGCCACCACGTCCTCTGGCGGCATCACGCCGAATGTGCCCTCGCCCGCAGCCACCAGGCGGCCACGCCACTCGACAATCGACGCTATGGCGCTCCAGGATGAATCGGGCCCGCCGTCGACGGTCACTGAGTCCCACCCCATCCATGACCGCCAGACGGTTGCCCTACCGCCCGCACTCCCTGCTGCGACCCAGCCGCCTCCTCGGGACGAGAACGAGAGCGGCCCGACAAGTACATCGCTGTCCCATTCGGCCGCCTCGACCCACACGAGCCCGTCGTCAGACTCCCACGCCACTGGGTTGCCGCCGGCCATCCGTGTCATCAACGCGAAAGACTCGCCGTTGAATGCGAGATCAAGAGACCTGCCGCGTCTGGTTGGGTCGACGTTCACCTGCGACCATTCGCCAGCCCAGCCGGTGACCTGGCTACCCGTCTCAGACTCCGCCGGAAAGCGGCCCCCCAACTGCAACTCTGCGACGGCGATCTCAGGGAGGGCCGGGAAGTCCTGAGGCCCATAACCAACCTGTGGTGAGTAGACGGCGAGCACATGAATGGTGAACACGCTTCCGGTAAGCGGCGAAACCGACACGCCGTTGCCGTCCAGATTGGAGTCTTCGAAATCGACAAGGACCGACCCGCCCTCGTCGGTGGTCAACTCGATCTGTCGGATCCGCGACCGGCGAAGGAATTCGAGGCGATCGCCGAGGTTCTGGAGTGCGACACCCGACACCGTCACCGTCTCCCCGAACGACATCGTGATGATCGGCAGGTCGTCGTCCCAGGCGACGCTCCACGCCGTGAATGGGTTCTGATCATTGATCTCGGCGCACGGAACTTCGAGTGCCCCCACGATGCACTCGATCGAGTCGGGTACAAGAGCTACGAGATCGTCGTTGCTCGGCGAGAGGTAGGTGATCGTGGTGGCCGGCAACGAAGTCGTGCTCGCTGCAATCGGGAGAGTGGTGGCCGCGTCCGGTGCTCGATCGGACCCGGGGACTACGAGAAGCAGCACCCCAGTCGTGACCACAACTACGGAGAAGAGTGCGGCTGCCACGAGTAGCCGAGACCGCTGCCGGTGGAGCATCGGAGCTTCCCCGGAGAACATGCCCTCGATCTCCGGGCGTGGAGCGATCTCCTCGAACAGCCTGCGAAGGCGGTCGCCGATCTCACTCATCGTCGACGCCTAGCCCGACCCGCAGTTTCGCAAGTCCCCTATCGAGGTGGGTCTGAATCGAGGAACGCCCGATGCCGAGCAGATCGGCTGCCTCCTGGTGGGTGTACTCGAAGGCCTCGACGAGCACGACGACTTCCCGTTGGCGTTTCGACAGAGACATCAGAGCATCCGACAGCCGTGGTTCCACCCACGGCGGTTCACCTCTCGGGACATCGGGGGAAGGTAGAGGCCTGATTTGGGGACGCCTCCGCGCCAGCCTCTGGCCTACTCGGTACAGGTACCCGACGGGGTTCTTCATCCGCCCGACCCGATCCCAGTGGCGCATCCCATAAACGAGTGTGTCGCTCAAGGCATCCATCCCTCGCTCGGCTCCGTGCCCGGCAACCAGGGCGTATCGGAGTCGTGGCTCGACGACCCGAAGGAACTCCTCGTAGCTGTCCCACTCATCCACGTGTTGAGGGCCTTCCTACCGAGAAAGGGGTGCGACCCTGCAGTTTGCACGACAAGTCGGAGAGTGAGGAAGTCGTTGGAGTGCTCGCTGTCGGCTCACTTCGTTCGCTTCGCTGCCCCCTCCGTCACCCGCCCTCGGGCGACCTCCCCCAGACGGCGGAGGAGGATGTTCGGCCTCAGCCGGTGAGCGAGAACAGTTCTCCGATGGTGGTCTGGGTCTGCGCCCATTCGGTCTGGGCGAGAGCGATGTCGCCGGCCCTCAGAGCAGAACAGGTGCCCTCGAGACCGTCGAAGAGCAGATCGAGCAGCGGGTCGACCTCCTCGGTTGGCCCGGGGTCGATCGCCTCGCGCCAGGAAGCGAACAGGGGCTCCATCTCGTCGCACGCTCGCAGCGCCGCCGGAGGGACATAGTCCCCGGGCAACCGACTGCGAATCGCGGTGATGCTCGACGACGCCACCAGGATGTCGGCAAGAACCGGCTGGGCAGCCACAGACCATTCCTCCTGGCTCGGACGCGCTTCGCCACCGCACGCCACAGTGCCCAACACGAACACGAGGGCAGCGATCCCGACCCGGGAACCCCGGGCCAAGCGTGAGAATCGGTGCTTGGTGATGTCGGCCATCGTCGACTCCGGGTCCGCTTGGGGCGGGATCCTAGGCAAGCACCGGGAGCAAGACTCCCGGCGGGTGAACGAGTGGTGACGAACACGCCGGGCTCTCACGCTTCGACCGACACACCCCTCCAGAACGCGATCCGGTCCTTGATCTGGAGGGCCGCGGGGGACGGATCGGGGTAGTACCAGGCGGCCGAAGGATTCACCTCACCGCCGACCACCACATCGAAGTAGGAAGCGACGCCCTTCCAATGGCACATCGTGTGTTTGTCGGAGGGTGCCAGATGGCGGTGGTCGACTGACTCGACCGGAAAGTAGTGATTGCCCTCCACGACGACGGTGTCGTCGGACTGGGCGATCACCGCGTTGTTCCAGATGGCGCGCATTGAGAACCAAGAATCAAGAAACCAAGAGTGCTACTTCCGCAACGCGTCCCGGATTTCGCGTAACAAGACGATTTCCTCGGATGGCTCCACCGCCACCTCGTCCGCTGCCGAACCCCGGGCCATGCGGGCCTTCAGCGCGTTGTAGGGCCGCACCACCAGGAAGAAGACCGCAAGCGCCACCGACAGGAACGCGATCAACGCGTTGAGAAAGGCACCGTAGGAGATCACGGCGTCGTTCCAGATAGTCAGCGTCAGACCTGAGAAGTCGTGGGTGCCGAAGATCGCGCCGATGACCGGCGTGACCACGTTGGCCACCAGCGAGGTCACCACCGCCACGAATGCCAGGGCCATCACCAGGCCCACGGCGATCTCGACCAGATTGCCGCGAGCGATGAACTGCTTGAACTCCTTGATCATTCGAGAACCTCCCTGGAGTGCCAAGTATCAAGAAGGGATTCTTGTCCTGCAACCTGCCCGCTGCGACCTGCGACCTGACTTCCGAGTCGAATGAGCCAACAACCAGCAACTTGGACTGGCTTCCAGTCGATCATCGAGGGACAACTAGCGTGGAGTCATGACCTCGAACAGCGACTCCCGTCTCGTCAATGTCCTCGCCGTGCTTGGCGGCATCGTCTTCGCCCTTTTCGTCGTGGTCCTGTTCATCGTGTTCAGCGGCGACGGCATCGACACCGCGGCGACCACCACCGCCGGTACCCCGAGCTCGGTGGCCACCACGACCACCTCGGGCGAGGGTTCCACTACGACGGGCGCCGACACCACCTCCACGACGGATGCCACCAGCACGACGTCGGCATTCGGGGGTGACACGGAGACCAAGACCAACGACACCCTCGACGGCGATCCCGGGCGGAATCTCACCGATGTGCGGGTGGGCGACCATCCCGACGAGGGATACGTCCGGGTGGTGTTCAACCTCACCGGGGAAGGCAGCCCCAACTATGTGGTCGGCTACGAGGACGGGCCGTTCATGGAGACCTCCGGCGACACCGTCGAAGTGGACGGCGAAGCCTTCCTCGTGGTCCACATTTCCCCCGCCCGCCTCCATGACATTGACAGCGGCGACCCGACCTACACAGGTGACCTGGAACTCGACCCCGGCATCAACCCGATCGTGCAGGTGAAGTTCATCGACGACTTCGAGGCCTCGATGACCTGGGTGATCGGCCTCGACGCGGAACGACCGTTCACGGTGCGCGTCTTCCAGGACCCGCTGCGGGTGATAGTGGACATCGGCAAGTAGGGCACGCGGAGCGACCGCGCCGAGCGGCGTCCCCGAAGGTTGCAGACAGACCTATTGAGATCGTGGCATAACAATGGCATACTTAGGGCATGGCCAGAGTCCGCGTCAGCACCACCGTCGACGAGGAACTCCTCTCCCAGGCCAGAGAGCTGCGCACGGGAGCGAATGACGCCACCATCCTCGACGAGTCGTTGAAGGCGTTGCTCCGAGTCCACCGCTCCGCCGAGGTCGACGCCGCCTACGCCGCTTACGACAAGCATCCGCTGAACCAGTCGGATGAGTGGGGGGACCTGGCCTCCTTCCGCCAGGCTGCCGGACCCTCGTGACGGTTATGCCGGCCCGAGGGGAAGTCTGGTGGTGCGAGTTGCCTGAGATCTCGCGACGCCCAGTGGTGGTGCTGTCCCGGGATGCGACGATCCCGAGATTGCGGCGGGCTCTCGTCGCACCATGCACCACGACGATTCGCGGGCTCCCGAGCGAAGTGGTGCTCGAACCGGGAGACGACCCGGTCCCTCTGCGGTCGGCAATCAACCTCGATTCGGTCGAGAGCGTGGCGATTGGCGTGCTCACCGACAGGCTCGGTCGCCTCAGTGATCATCGGATGCGCCAGGTCTGTGCGGCCCTCGCGGTTGCCGTCGACTGCGACTGAACACCCGACCGGTACCGGCCCGTGGCGTGCCAACTATCTTGTCCCCATACTCGGAGGTGACGGGATGGACAGTCAGGCTTGGCTCTGGTTCTGGATCGGTGCGGCGGTCTTCCTGTCGGTCGCCGAGATCTTTACCGCAGGGTTCTTCATGCTGCCATTCGGCATCGGGGCAGCGGCGGCGGCGGTCATGGCCTTCTTCGAGACCGACGAAGTGCCCCAACTCATCGTCTTCATCGTGGTGTCAGCGATCTCGCTCTACCTGCTGCGGCGCTTTGTTCGGATCGGAGACGAGGTGCAGCACAACGTCGGTGCCAACCGGTTCATGGGCCGGGTCGCCCGGGTCACCGAGGAGATCGACCCCGAGACCGGGGAGGGCGAGGTCCGGATGGAGACGGAGACGTGGCGAGCCACCACCGACGGAGGACCCATCGCGGTGGGGACCAACGTGAAAGTGCTCGAAGTCCGAGGCACTCGCCTCGTCGTCGAGCCCGAGAAGTGAACAAGGGAGAGAGATGGAACCGCTAGCAATCATCCTGATCGTCGTCGGCGTCCTATTCCTGATCGTGGTGTCGCGGGCACTGAAGATCGTGACGCAGTTCGAGAAGGGACTCGTCGAGCGGTTTGGGCGCTTCGACCACATGGTCGACCCGGGACTGCGGTTCATCGTGCCGTTCATCGACCGAATCCGTCGGGTCGACATGCGCGAGCAGGTCGTCGACGTGCCGCCGCAGGAAGTCATCACCAAGGACAACGTGGTGGTGACGGTGGACGCGGTGGTGTACTACCAGGCGACCGACCCGGTGAAGCTGAAGTACAACGTCGCCAACTTCATCCTTGCCGCCACCAAGCTGGCACAGACCAACCTGAGGAACATCGTCGGCGAACTCCAACTCGACGAAGCACTGACCTCCCGCGACATGATCAACGCCCAGTTGCGGACCGTCCTCGACGAGGCCACCGACGTCTGGGGCACCCGGGTGGTCCGGGTCGAAATCCAGCGCATCGATCCCCCGCCGGACATCACCGAGGCCATGCACCGCCAGATGAAGGCGGAACGCGATCGCCGGGCCACGGTCACCGAGGCGGAGGGCGAGAAGCGGGCCGCCATCCTTCGGGCGGAGGGCGTCAAGGAGGCGCGCATCCTGGAGGCACAGGGCCAGGCCGAGGCCATCAAGGAAGTCGCCGAGGCTGAGAAGTTCCAGAAGCTGACCGTCGCCGAAGGCGAAGGACAGGCCATCGAGCGGGTGTTCAGCGCGATCCACACCGGCGACCCGACGCCAGACCTGATCGCCATCCGCTACCTGACCGCCCTCGAGGCCATCGCCGACGGCCAGGCCACGAAGATCTTCCTCCCCTACGAAGCCTCCGGCGTGCTCGCCAGCATCGGAGTGGTGAAGGAGCTGTGGGAAAGTAAGGAGGCCTGAGCCGAAGGCTCAGACCTCAGCGATTGGCGATTGGCGATACGCGGCCAAGACATCGTCCTCCCCTGCCGTCTTCGGCGGGGGAGGGGGCACCGCCGTCCTCGGCGGTGACGGAAGGGGC
>JBBDMM010000003.1:22171-25698 GCA_040878325.1 Acidimicrobiia bacterium | reverse complement strand
CCAACGACCTCTTCAAACCACGGGACCAGTCCTGCTCGCAGGGACCGCTGCCCCCCTCCTACCTCCCCCCGGAATACCGGGGGGAGACGTTTAAAAGGTGAGGCCCCCGTTTTGGTCAACCGCTTCTTCAGATCCGGGACCCGCGTCCCGCCAATCGCCAATCGCTAATCGCCAATCGCCAATCCTTCAAACACGAACCTCACCAATGTGTCCGCCGCTTCGTGCATCTTCTGTTTGGCGTCGGGGTCGCGGAGCAGGGTTTGGGAGGCGGCCATGATCGTCGCGAAGACCAGGCGGCCGGCGTCGATCGGGTCGAAGGCTCGGAACTCGCCACTCGCAATGCCCGCCCGGCACAACCGCACGACTTCGTCCTCGAGGGCACCGTGGGCACGGCGCAGCCGCTGCTGCGCGGCTTCGCTGAGCCGGGGAAGCTCCTTGTGGAGCGTCGCCCCCAGATCGTCGTCGCTCGAGACGAACTCGAGTCCCCGCACGATCAGTTCGCCAAGGCGCTCCCGGACAGACACCCGATCTGGTACCCCGCTGACGAGGCCCTGGACCGCGGCGGGAAGGCGGCTCTCGACGAGGTTGACCAGCACGTCCTCCTTGTCGGCGAAGTACCCATAGAGAGTGGTGCGACCGATGCCGACCGCGGCGGCGAGGTCGCCGAGTCCCACCTCGGAATACCCGGGTTCACGGAACAGGACGGCGGCCGCGTCGAGGATCTCGGCGCGGGTCTGCCGTTTATGCTCCTCGATCGTGGCGGCGCGTATGCGCGGCATCCCGAAAGCGTACCCCTTCAACTCGCATGTAGGGCCCGGAGCTATCCCCAAGGAGACTCGTGACGACTCGACCGGATGGCAGGGAGCGGCGCAACGCGGCCATCCTGATGCTGGACATCGTCGGTTTCAGCCTGATGGTGGGGCGCAACGAGGAGGAAGCCGCCTCTCGCGTCATCAAGTTCCACGACGGTGTCGAGCGACTCATCGCCGATCGACGCGGCCGGGTGATCGACACGGCCGGCGACTCGGTATTCGCATTGTTCGACTCGATCGTCGACGCCGTGGACTGCGCCGCCGAGATCCAGCGCCGCCTCGCCTCTGATCCGAGAGAGGATCGGATGGTCGTTCGAATCGGAATTCACCAGGACGAAGTCGTGCTCGACGGGGGCCGCGCCTTCGGCGAAGGAGTGAACATCGCCGCCCGACTGCAACAGATAGCCCCGCCCGGGGGTATCGCCGTCTCTGGGGACGTGCATGACGCGGTAGCGGCGATGTTCCCGTTCGAGGACCAAGGGCACCGAAGCCTCAAGAACATCGAGGGCAGGGTGCGGGTGCACATGGTCGCCGGAACGGAATTCGGTTTCCCTGAACAGCCGGTTCCCCGGGCATTCCTCCCATCGGGATTCTCCGACCTGGCTGAATCGTTCGCCTTCGCCGTCGAGGATCGGCTGCTCGCCCGCGGCTTCGATCAGAAGGCCCCTGAACGACCTGAGCCTGCCCCGCCGGTGCACCCCCGCCACCTCATCGAATCCAGCGGATTCTGGGTGCTGCTCGCGATCGGATCGCTGCTGATCGCCGGTCACCTGACGGGATGGACTTCCAACGCCCTCTACCCGCTGATCGGCGTGACGATGATCGGGGGAGCATTCGGCCGCCTCACCGCCTCGATCACCGGCCGCGGCGGCTTCCGTGCATTGGCAATCGCGATCTCCCTTGGCGCGGGAGCTCTGTTCCTGAGCGGAGCCATCTCTCGAGCGATCGCCTGGGTGATCGCCGCCGCATTAGTAGGCCCGGGGGTCGCGGGGCTGAGAAAGCGCGATACGCGATAGGCAATTCGCGATACGACGGACACCAACTAACTTTGGAGGGACTCGAGCCGTTCCGTCGTATCGCGTATCGCTCATTGCGAATCGCGCTCCCTACTGCGGCTTGACCAACGAACCCCACAGTCCTTGCTCTGCGATGTCCACGATCGTCCAGGCCATGGCGAGTGCTCCGTCGCGCATCGCCTTCTCGCCATCGGGGGTGATCGTGTGGGCGGCGAACTCTGGCTGATGGTTGACGGCACCTTTGGTGTCCATGCCGATCATCGGGTGGATAGCCGGCACCACGTGGCTCACATTTCCCATGTCGGTGCTACCGGCGTTCGATGCAGGACGGTCCTTGGCGCGCGCCATCTTTCGGCCGAGTTCGGCCGAGTTCGCCGAGAACAGCTCGACCATCGTCGGCTCGCTGAGGATGTCCTCGTACTCGTGGCCCGTCGGCGAGTAGGTGACGGTGCATCCGGTGGCGGTCGCCGCAGCCTCGGCCATCGCAGTGAACTGAGCCATCATCTCCCCCAGCCTCGTCTTGGTGTCCGCCCGGACGTACCACTCCGACCGCGTATGTGAAGGGATGATGTTCGGGGCGTCCCCTCCGTGGACGGGGATTCCGTGGATCTTGTCCGTGGTCCGCATCTGCTGGCGGAAGTTCGAGATCGCCACGTACAACAACACGAACGCGTCGAGGGCGTTCTTCCCCTCCCACGGCGCCGCCGAGGCGTGGGCGTCCTTTCCGAAGAAGTCCACCGACAGGTGGTTGATGGCGAGGGCAAAGGGGTCGACGGTGTTCTCCGGCGAGGGGTGGATCATCATCGCCGCGGCTGCCCCCTTGAAAGCCCCGGCATTGATGAGATCGACCTTCCCGCCGACATTCTCCTCGGCCGGGGTGCCGAGCACGGTGATCCGAAATCCCAGCTCGTCGGCAAGGGGCGCCACCGCCACCCCCGCTCCGAGCGCGGCGGTCGCAATGATGTTGTGACCGCAGGCATGCCCGATGCCGGGCAAGGCGTCGTACTCGGCACACACGATCACCTCGGGCCCCGCCTTCCCGGCCCGGGCGGCGAAGGCAGTGTCGAGCCCGTATGCCGGATACTCGACCTCGAATCCGTTGGCGGCGAGGAAGTCGACAAGTCGGCGCGACGACTCGTACTCCTTGTAGGCGATCTCCGGGTTCTCGTACATCCAGCGGCTGATCGACTTGAGTTCGGCCTCGACGGCTTCGAAACCCGAGCGAGCTCGGTCCTTCAGATCCATGGGGTCCTTCCCTGGCGAGGTGACGCGACAGCGAACGTACCATCGAAACCCGGAGGTGTTCCATGGGACATTGGCACGATGTGAGAGACGACCTGCGCGACCCCGCCCGCCACCTACGGGAGCACATCCCCGAGGTGTATCGCGGATTCGCAGAGCTGAGCGCCGCCTCACTCGCCGATGGGGTGATCTCGACGGCCATGAAGGAAGTGATCGCGTTGGTCATCGCGGTTGCCGAGCAGTGCGACGGCTGCATCGCCGCCCATGCCCGCGCCGCGGTGAAGCGCGGGGCAAGCCCCCAACAGGTGGCCGAGGCCCTCGGCGTCGCGATCATGATGGGTGGCGGCCCCGCCACCGTGTATGCCCCCCGTGCCTGGGAGGCATATCAGGAGTTTCTGAACGCGGAGTAGGGGGGGGTTTGCCCCCAACAAAGCCCCCCCCAAACCGTAAACCCAAA
>JBBDMM010000003.1:14488-22161 GCA_040878325.1 Acidimicrobiia bacterium | reverse complement strand
CGGGGGCCTTCGCCCCCCTACTCTGCCGCCCGCTACCGGTCACCGCTACCCGCTACCGGCAAGCACGCGCGGGATGGTTTCGACGAGTTCTAGCGGGCAGCGGGTAGCGGGTAGCCGGCTACTCCGAGGGCCGAAGGCCATCGGAGTAGCCTCCCCATATGACTCGCACTTTGCTTTCCAACGCACGCATTTTTGACGGGACCGGCGCCCCGATCGCCGACGGCGATGTCGTCCTCGAAGGCGACCGCATCGTCGACATCGGCAAGGGCCTCGACGGCGATGAGGCCCACGACCTGGGGGGCCGCGCCCTGCTCCCCGGGTTCTTCGACTGCCACACCCACGTGGCAGTGAGCAACGTCGACATCTTCGGAATCCTCCAGAAGCCGTTCTCGCTCCACTTCTATGAGGCGGCCCACAACCTGCAAGCCACGCTGGACACCGGGATCACCTCCATCCGGGACGCCGGTGGAGCGGACCTCGGCATCAAGACGGCCGTGGAGAAGGGTCTGATCGAAGGCCCCCACATGCAGATATCCCTGATCATGCTCAGCCAGACCGGCGGCCACGGCGACGGATGGCTGCCCTCGGGTCAACACATCCGGCTGTTCACCCAGCATCCCGGGCTCCCGTCGAGCATCGTCGACGGACCCGACCAGATTCGTCAGAAGGTGCGTGAGGTGGTGCGCATGGGTGGCGACGTCATCAAGGTGGCGACTTCGGGCGGCGTGCTGTCACCACGCGACGACCCCCGCCACGCCCACTTCACCCTCGAGGAGCTGGAAGTGCTGGTGCAGACGGCCCGTGCCCTCGGCGTGTGGGTGATGGCACATGCCCAGGCCTACGACGGCATCAAGAACGCGGTGCGAGCCGGCATTCGTTCCATCGACCATGGCATCTACCTCGACGACGAGGCTATCGAGTTGATGCTGGCTCGGGGTACCTTCCTGGTGCCGACACTTGTTGCTCCCACAGGGGTGATCAAGGCGGCCGAGGCGGGAATGGCCATCCCCGAAGCATCCGTCAAGAAGGCGAAGGACGTGATCGAGATCCATCGTGCCTCCTTTGCCAAGGCGGTAGCCGCCGGTGTCAAGGTGGCGATGGGAACCGACAGCGGAGTCACCCCTCACGGTGAGAATCTCGATGAGCTGGTGTTGATGGCCGAAGGGGGGATGTCACCCGAGGACGTGCTCCTCGCCACGACCCGCAACGCCGCAGAGTGCCTCGACGTCGCCGAGGACCGGGGGACCCTCGAGGCCGGCAAGCGGGCCGACCTGGTTGTCGTCGACGGTGACCCGATGCAGCTCGAAGGCCTCCGCGGGCGAATCAGTGCCGTCTTCAAGAACGGCCGGTTGGTGTCGGGCGGGCTCTGAGCGACTGTTTGAGAATCGGGTACCGCTATCGTGTCGCTGAGACGCCGACTCGGAGAATCGCCCAAGTGGACGACCACATGACCACGCGTCGCGGTACGCGACGCCCGGAGGGGACCATCACCGTCCTCGCGGCTTCGGAATCTCCCCCCATCCGGACCGAAGTGCTCCACTTCACCACGACCGCCACCGGCGAGTTCTGGGATCTCTCCGACTTCGTGCGCGAGGTGGTCCTCCGTTCCGACGTCCGGCACGGCCAGGTGACGATCCACACACCGCACACCACGACGACGATCGTCCTCAACGAGTCAGAGACGGGTTTCCTCAACGACTACCGCCGACTCATGGACGCCCTCGTGCCCGTCGAGTCCTATTACGAGCACGACGACCACGAACTCCGCACCGAGAACCTCCAGGAAGACGAGTTCCGCAACGGCCACGCCCACTGCCGCCAGATGCTCGTCGGAACCGCCTCAGCCACGGTCCCGGTGGTCGAAGGCGAGGTCCTCCTCGGCACCTGGCAGAAGGTCCTCTTCGGCGAGCTGGACCAGGCGCGCGAACGCCGCGTGGTCGTACACGTACAGGGGGTTTAGGTCGGCCGCCCTCCGGGCAGCCTCCGGCGACGGCCGACATGCGAAACCCGGTCGGGTCCAAGGGTCGACGCCTCCACTACCCCTGAGCGCCGGCTGGGGTCATGGCTTCAGACTCAGTGGCCGCTTACGACCTCGGGAGGAAGGTCGGCGGTGCCGGTGTGGTCGTGATCGAAGAGGTCAGGTTCGATGTATATCCGCAGGGCGTAGGGCACTGCTTGCCTGATGGCCACTTCACAACGGTCGATGGCGTCGGCGACACCACTCATCGTGAGGGAATGATCGAACTCGACTTTCCCTGCGACGAGCAATTCCTCAGGCCCGATGTGCTGCGTCCTCAGGTCGATTATTCGCTTCACCCCATCAGACCTGCGAACTGCGTTCGTGATTGCGGTGATGTCCTCAGTGGTTGCCGCTTCTCCCAAGAGCAATGAGCGCATCTCCACGGTTAGAAATGAAGCAATCACCAAAAGGAGTACACCGATTCCCAAGGTTGCGATTCCATCCCAGATCGGATCTCCGGTGGCGGCGGCGAGGCTCACGCCGATAAGAGCGATCAGCAGGCCGAACATCGCACCGGCATCCTCGAGCAACACGACGGGAAGCTCCGGTGATCGCGAACGACGTATGTAGGCCCACCAGCTGCGGTCTCCTTTTACTTTCCTCGCCTCGACGATGGCGGTGCGAAAGCTGAATGACTCGAGAATCCCCACGAAGTTTCCAACCTGGGCTGGGCGTGCCTGGCGGCCTCCGAGAAGGAGCAGGCAACGGCGGATCGCCGATGACAAGCACCAGAATGCACCGACTCGGCGAGCATCGAAGCAGAACCGGTGACGAGATAGGCGGCGAACTTGGCCACCGCGATGCCTGCATTGGCAACCATTGCGGCGAGAATCGCCCGGGTTCCTCCGGTGGCCATGTCTCTCCTATCACAATGGGCCTGTATCTGAGGATACGACGGTGCGGGGAAGTCAGGTGTGTTGGAACCCACCGACCAGCGCAACGTTGTGTGACAAGCCACCATGAGCACGCCGCTGCCAGCCGCCATCCTCTGAGAGCCGGGCGCAGCCCCTATCAGAGGATTTGTGAAATGAATAGCTTCGTTCGTTCCTCGCGCGGGTTCGTGAAGAAATGCTCCGGGGTGCCCACCTCGACTATCTCACCCCCCGCCATGAAAACCACCCGGTCGGCGACCTCGCGGGCGAAGCCCATCTCATGGGTGACCACGATCATGGTCATGCCGGAGCGAGCCAGGTCCCGCATCACGTCGAGAACTTCCTTGATCATCTCGGGGTCGAGCGCCGAAGTGGGCTCGTCGAAGAGCATCACCTTTGGACTCATGGCAAGCGATCGGGCGATGGCCACTCGTTGCTGCTGACCTCCGGACAACTGCCCGGGGAACTTGCGGGCCTGCTCTGGGATCTTCACCCGCGTCAGCAGCTCCATCGCGAGTTCCTCGGCCTCCTTCTTCGGCATGTGACGGACCTGGCGCGGACCCAGGGTGATGTTGTCGATCACCGTGATGTGGGGGAAGAGATTGAACTGCTGGAACACCATCCCGGTCTCCATACGGATCCCCTGGATTTTGCGGATGTCGTCTGATAACTCGATCCCGTCGACGACGATCCGCCCCCGATCGTGCTTCTCGAGACGATTGATGCACCGTATAAGCGTCGACTTGCCTGATCCTGAGGGACCGCAGACGACGACCACCTCCTGCCGCGCCACCTTCATGTTGATGCCCTTGAGCGCCTGGAAGTCGCCGAAGAACTTGTCGACGCCCTCGACCTCGATCATCAACTCCCCGGTGCCCCGCATCTCCGTGGCATCCTGAAAGATCTCGTCGGTGGTCGACCGAAGGTCCTCGGACATCAGCGTTCTCCTATCCCGAGTCGGCGTTCCAATCGTTGACTTTCCCGCGACATCGTGAACGAGAAGGCCCAGAAGGCCAACATCACGAACACCAGCGTCTCGGCGATGCCGAACCCACGGAACTCGGCCTGGGCGTGGACCAGGGAACGCACCCGCAAGACCTCGGCGATGCCGATGATGGTGAGAAGGCTGGTGTCCTTGAAGAGGGCGATGAACTGGCCGACCATCGCCGGGATCACCGCCCGCAGTGCTTGCGGCAACACGATGAGACGAGTGACCCCGATCGGTGAGAGACCCAACGACTGCCCGGCTTCGATCTGGCCCTTTGGCACGGACTGGAGCCCGCCGCGCACGATCTCGGCGACATAGGCGGCGGTGAACAGGGTGAAGGCGGCGACCGCCCGGGTCAGATCCGACAGCGGGGTCGAGGTGTTGAGGAAGAACCCGAGAATGAACTGTCCCATGAAGAGCAGGGTGATCAGCGGGACCCCCCGAATCAGCTCGATGTACCCCGTGGAGATGAGGCGCAGCACCGGAAACGACGACCGACGCGCCAGGGCGAGGAGCAACCCGAGAGGAAACGCCAGCACGATCGTCAGCGCCGCGGCGATCAGGTTGAGCCGCAGCCCCTCCCAGTGGTCCCATCCCACACCCTCGAGGTCGAGCACCGCGTAGAGCGCATAGGACGCCACGAAAATGCCGATGATGATCGCGGCGCGGATTCGCCGCGCCCGCCGGGGGTTGGACCAGTCCACCAGGGCGAGCAGACGCGATGCCCCGTAGGCCACCGGGGCCGCCATCCAGAGCCAGCCGCTGCCGTGGAACCCGCTCACGATCTGGTAGCCGACGACACCCAGCACGCCTACAACCGCCCAGAGCAGGTCGGCGTGCTGACCCTGGGTCCGGCTGCCGACCACCTGAAACCCCATCGCCACGCCGATTGCCGAGACAGCCAACACCAGAGGGTCGAGGGTTTGGGTGAGCGCCAAGAGCAACACCAGCAGCCCCAGCAACCCCCAGTAACGGCGCACCTTGGCCAGGACCGGGTCTTCGTGGTAGGGCACTCCGGCCTGGGCCGCCCGGAACCGAGCCCCCGAGACGGCGGCACCCCACGCCAGACCGAGTGCGCCCGACCAGATCAGCACCTGGGCGACGAGGCGCCACAGTTCGTCGCGGGGAAACCGGCCCACCATGAACAGGGTGAGGTTCTCGGTGACCGGCTCCCAGCGACCGGTCACGAACAAGAAGCCGAAGAACCGGTAGCCCAGGTACCCAATTGCTCCGGCGAGGAGCACGGTGACCACCGCGTTGTACCAGGAGTTGAACAGGTGCCGCCGCACCCATCGTCCGGCCGAGAGCCGCTCCGGGGGGCTCTCGGCCACGACGAGCATGGGCTCCTCGAGGCCCGGCTCCAGGAAGGGGCGGCCGCTCATCGCTCCACCATCTGGAGTCGACGGTTGTACAAGTTGAGGACCAGTGAGATGGTCAACGAGAACGCCAGGTACACGCCCATGAGGATGAGGATGGATTGCGGCGCCGGTCGGCCGTTGCCGATCGAGGTCTGGGTCAGGGCAGTGATCTCGGCATAGGCCACCACCACCCCGAGCGAGGTGTTCTTGACCAGGTTCAGACACTGATTGATGAACGGGGGCACCGCGACCTTGAACGCCTGGGGAAGCACCACGAATCGGTACCGCTGGAATGTGGTCAGGGCGATGGCGCTGGCCGCTTCGGTCTGGCCCTTGGGCACCGAAAGGATGCTCCCCCGCACGATCTCGGCAATATGGCTGGCGGTGTACAGCCCGAGCGCCACTGTCACCGAGATGAACCCATAGTTCATCTCGAAGCCTCCGACGATGGTTCTGGCTGTGGGAGCCAATGCGGGCCACGACCAAGAGAACACGTCGCCGCCGACGGCGAACCCCACGGCGATGAAAGCCAGAAACGCCCCGAAGCCGAACAGCACCCGGCGGTGCGGACGCCCGGTGCGCTCGGCGACACGGGTCCTCCACCAAACCACCGCGGCGCCGGCAGCGATACCCGCTGCGGCGAACATCCAGAACACCCCGACGCCATCGCCGGCGGAGAGGGAGGGGAAGCCCCACACTGTGTTGGAGAGGATCAGGAAGTTGTTGTCCGACCCGAAGAACGAGATCTGTTGGGCTTCGCTGACCACCGGGAATGGCCCGAAGGTGAACAGGGCGAACCCGAAGAAGATGATGACGACGAGAGGCGGAATGTTGCGGAGCGTCTCCACATAGGCGGTTGCGACGCGGGCGACCAGCCAGTTGGAGGAGAGTCGGGAGATCCCCACGATCAGGCCGAGGACGCTGGCGAGGATGATTCCGAAGAAGGCGGCAAGGAAGGTGTTCTTCACACCGACCATCACCATCTGCCACACCGGGCTGCGTGGGTTGAAGCCTTCGTCGAACGGGATCTGGAACTGGGTGGGTCGCCAGAGGAACCCGAAGTCGGTGTTGATGTTCAGCCGATCAAGGTTGTTGACGAGGTTGTTGAACAGCCAGAAGAGCAGTCCCGCCACTGCAACGACGGCGAACACCTGGACCACGACGCGCAGCACCCGAACGTCGCGGTACCAAACGACTGCGACACGGTCGTCTCTCCGGATCGTGTCCTGGGTCAGCTCACCACCCCACTGATGACGAGGAAGGGCGGCCGGCTCAGCCGGCCGCCCATTCCCCTATTGCGTGTTGGTGACGTGCGGCCTACCGGTAGGGCGGGACGTACATCAGTCCACCATTGGTCCACAGGTCGTTCGGCGTGCCCTCGAGGGCGATGCCGATCGCCGGAATGTGGCGGAGATAGATCTCCTCATAGTTCCCCACCTGGCTGATGATCTGCACCGCGAAGTCCGTGGGCAGACCCAACGCCGGGTCGAGGGCACCGAGGAAGTTCGCCACGTTGGGGTCGGTCGACGTGAAGCCGACGACGTTCGTGCTGTCGATCCCAAACTCCCACGCCTGCACCGTTGCCATCACCGACCACTCCACCGCCTGTGCGAAGGCGGAGTCGCCGTCGCGCACTGCCGGGCCGAGAGGCTCCTTGGAGATGATCTCGGGGATGATGAACTGGGCGGCCCCGCCCTCACCCTCGATCGCCGACTTGTTCGCGGCAAGCTGTGAGGCGTCGGAGGTCCACGCCTCACATTGGCCCTCTTCATAGGCGGGCCGCAGTTCGGCATTGTCGGCATAGACCACGGGGTTGAACGGGATGCCGCGGGCGTTGAACACCGCAGTCAGGTTCAGTTCGGTGGTCGTTCCCGACAGCACGCAGATGTTGGCGTCAGCGAGGTCCTCCAATGCGGTGAACCCCGTAGAAGCGGGCACCATCACTGCCTGACCGTCGTAGAACGTGGTGAACAGGAAGGTGGCCCCTTCCGTCCCATCACGCGACGATGTCCAGGTGGTGTTGCGGATCAGAACGTCGATCTCCCCGGATTGGAGGGCGGTGAACCGCTCCCCAGCCGCCAGCGGCACGAACTCCACCGCGTTGGCATCACCCAGGATCCCCGCGGCCACGACCCGGCAGAGGTCGATGTCGAAACCGCTGTAATTGCCGGCCGCGTCGACGATGCCGAAGCCCGGCAGTACGTCGTTGACACCACACAGAATGTGGCCCCGCTCCTGCACCTCGGCCAACAGATCGCTTCCCTCGTCATCGCCTCCGCAGGCGGTCGCGACGAGCGCGAGACCGAGAATCAAGGCGAAGATTCGCTTCGTTGACTGCATTCGTTTCCTCCTCTGGGCTGGAATAGCCCTACTGCGACCCTAGCAAAGGAGTCGCCCGCCCCGCCGGGCGAGAGTCGGCCGCCCTTGGGGCGGCC
>JBBDMM010000003.1:0-14478 GCA_040878325.1 Acidimicrobiia bacterium | reverse complement strand
CCCCGCCCGCGATTGGCGATTGGCGATTCGCCAGACCTGAGATGCCGGTTTCGCCGCGTCCGGCCGTGACTCGCTTGAAGTGTGCGCGCGTGCGTCACCAACCGCGACTCGGAACTGTCTGGCCAATCGCCAATCGCCAATCGCTGGTTCGGCGACGGAGTCGGCGTCCTGTCCGTTAACCTCACGCTCGCATGCCCGCCACGATTGTTCTTGGTGCCCAGTGGGGTGATGAAGGCAAGGGGAAGATCGCCAACCTGCTGGCCCAGGATGCGGATGTAGTGGTCCGGTATCAGGGGGGCAACAACGCCGGGCACACCATCGTCATCGGCGACGAGACCTTCGCGCTCAGCCTGGTGCCGTCCGGGGTCATGTACCCCAACGTGACCCCGGTGATCGGCAACGGATGCGTCATCGACCCCGCGGTGCTGCTCGAAGAGATGAGCATGCTCGAGAGTCGCGGGATCGACCCGTCGCGGCTGAAGATCTCGGCCAACGCCCACCTGATCATGCCGTACCACCGGAAGGTCGACGCGGTCCGTGAGCGGTACCTGGGCAAACAGCAGATCGGCACCACCAAACGCGGGATCGGGCCCGCCTATCTGGACAAGTTCGGACGGGCCGGGATCCGGGTCCAGGACCTCTACGACCCGAAGATCTTTCGCGACAAGCTCGACGCAGCCGTCAAGGAAACCAACAAGGTGCTGGTCAAGATCTACAACCAGCTCCCGGTGGAGCCGGACGAGATCGTCGAGGAGTACCTCAGGTACGCCGCACGCCTCGCCGACCATGTCGACGACACCAGCCTGTTTGTGTGGCAGGCGATACGCGACGGGAAGAACGTCATCTTCGAGGGGGCCCAGGGGGTGCTCCTCGACATCGACCACGGCACCTATCCCTTCGTCACGTCATCCAACCCCACCTCGGGCGGCGCGCTCACCGGGGTCGGCATCGGGCCGAAGGACATCGACCGGGTTCTCGGGCTGGCCAAGGCGTACATATCCCGGGTGGGTACGGGGCCTTTCCCCACCGAGTTGACCGACGACATCGGGGAGAAGATGGTGCAGATCGGTGGCGAATACGGCACCGTCACTGGACGGCGTCGCCGGTGTGGGTGGCTGGACGCGGTCGCATTGCGGTACGCAGTCAGGGTGAGCGGGATCACCGAGATCGCCTTGATGAAGCTCGACGTGCTCTCGGCTTTCGACAACCTCCGCATCGCCACTGCCTACCGATCGGGGGGCATCGAATACCCCGAGTTCCCCCGCCAGCACGGCGTCCTGTACAACTGCGAGCCCGTGTATGAAGACCACCCCGGATGGACCACCGACATCTCGGAGGCCCGCTCGTTCGGGGAACTGCCCACCAAGGCCCGCTCCTACATCGAGCGGGTCGAGGAGCTCGCCGGGGTGCCCATCACCATCGTCTCGGTCGGCCCGCAGCGATCCGCCACCCTCAACAAGCCGTGATCGAGCGCTACTCCCTCCCCGAGATGGCGGCGATCTGGTCGGAGCAACATCGCCTCGAGATCTGGCAGCGGATCCAGGCGCTGGTCGCCCGGGGCTGGGTCGAGCAAGGCGTGGTACCGGCAGCCGCTGCCGATGCCATCGCCGCCGCCCCCCCGGTCGACCCCGATGCCTGGCGCGCCCGCGAGGAGGAAACCCGCCACGACGTGGCTGCCTTCGTCGACGTGTTGGCGGCGTCGGTCGCCGACGGCCACGGGCGATGGGTCCACTACGGCCTCACTTCGTCGGACGTTCTCGACACTGCCCTCGGGGTGCAGCTCAAGGAGGCGAGCAGCCTGCTGATCCGCCGGGTCATCGAGCTGTTCGGCACGATGCGGGGGCTGGCACTCGAGCACCGCGACACGGTGATGATCGGGCGCACCCACGGCATGTGGGCCGAGCCGACCACATTCGGGCACAAGATGGCCGGGTTCGCCTTCGAGATGGTGCGAGCCTGCCGCCGCCTCCAGTTCGCCGCCCACAGCGTCTCCTACGGCAAGGTGAGTGGGGCGGTCGGCACGCGCGCCACCGTTCCCCGCCAGGTCGAGGAGCATGTCGTGGCCGAGTTGGGTATCCACGCAGAGCCGGCGGCCACCCAGGTGGTGGGCCGTGACCGGCACGCGGCGTTTCTCACGACGCTCGCCGTAGTCGGTGCCTCGCTCGAACGCCTCGCCACCGAGATCCGCCATCTGCAGAGGTCCGAGGTGGCCGAAGTGGCCGAGCCGTTCGGTGAGGGCCAGAAGGGCTCGTCGGCGATGCCCCACAAGCGCAACCCGATCCTCTCCGAGAACGTCACCGGACTCGCCCGGCTGCTGCGGGGGTGGGCGGTGGCAGCGATGGAGGATGTGGCCCTATGGCACGAACGCGACATCAGCCACTCCTCGGTGGAACGCATCGCCATCCCCGACGCCTGTCTGGCACTCGACTTCGCCCTCCACCGGACCAATCGGGTGCTCTCCGGGTTGGTGGTCGACGCCGACCGGATGCGGGCAAACCTCGACGCCGCCCGCGGCCTTCCCTTCAGCCAGAAGGCGCTGCTCGCTCTGATCCGTGACGGCAAGGACCGAGACGAGGCGTACCGGATCGTCCAGGAGGCTTCCGCTCGCGCAGTGGAGTCGAACGATCACCTCCGCTCCGCCCTGGAGGGAGCCATCGATGGCGCCGCCCTCGAGGAGGTCTTCTCGCTGAAGTCGTTCCTCGCGGCCGCCGGCGAAAGCGTCGATCGGCTCGAGAAGGTCACCGGCGACTGGCTGGCGGAGAGCCGCGGCGGCTGGTAATCGGTACGATCCAGAGTCCGAGGTCTGGCAATGACCACATCCGATCGAGCACGGGTTCCACTCCTGTTGCTGGCCGTCGCCATGGTTGCGACAGTTGCGTGCGGCACCGACAGCGGTTCCACATCGACCACCGGGGTCGTGTCCACGACTGGAACGACCGGGGCGGTCGGCCCTCGCTCGGCGAGCGAACTGCTCGATCAGGCCCTTTCCTCCCTGAGCGGCGAGGTCGAGCTGGTTTCGATCACCGGTGAGGCGCTCGACCTGACCGATGCGGACGTGGCGGCCCTGATCGAGTCCTTCGCGTCCGATGCTGGAGACGTTGAAATCGCAGCAGCGTTCCAGTCGGAGGCGGGCGGTCCGTCCTTCGTGGCCGGCGCGATCCGGGTTCCTCGAAGGGATTGGAATGGCGTACTCGAGGCGCTCGCCGAATCCGGCGAAATCCATGGCGTGACCTATGAGTGGATCGAGATGGCCGGGCGCCAAGTCTTGCGCGCAACTGCTGCCGATGAATTCGGCTGGACGCCCGTGGTGTACATCTCCCTCGGCGACACCGTTCTGTACTTTCAGTCGAGCGACCAGGCTGCGGTCGAGTCTGCAGTCGAGTCCCTTCCCGAGTCGCCAGAAGGCGACGAGCCCGTCGCATACGATCCGCCGGCACCTGGGATATTTCCGCTCATGCTGGTGATCATCCGGCAGCCGCAGCAGCCGGTCTGTGTGGCCGAACCTGCCGGTCGGCATCGGTTGGAGGTGATGGCAATCGACACCGGGCTCGGAATCCCATATCCCTACACCACCTTCTTCGTGTCTGGACGGCTGATGGATCCCAACGTGGCACCTCAGGTCGGCCCGATGGCGACCTACCCGTATTCAGCCATCAGCTACGGGTCTGACGGACGCGAACTGGTCCAGGTGGAGGGCATCTCCCTAGCCGGAGGACAGGGTCAGACCACCCTTGCTTTCGAGGTCAGGCATTGCCTCGAGGGCACCTGGCAAGACGGCGACAGAGTCATACGTATTGCGCCGCCAGGTTCTCCGGCGATCACCGCCGAGGTGATCTCCGGGGAGATCTGTAGAGAGGAAGGTGGCCTCGACTTCAGCGGCACCTTGGAGGGCGACCGACTGACCGGAGGCGATCTCAAGGTGTGCAACCCCGAAGAGTGCGTGGACGCAGGCCTCCTGCCGGCCTCGATAACCGTGCCGTTCATCGGCCAAGTCGCAGATGATGGCCAATCGGTTGCCATCGACTGGGTTGGCGCCTACTACGAAATCGAGGAGGACTCGTCGGGGAACGCGATCTCGTGTACCAACACGCACACCGAGGACAACCAGTTCACGATCACCCGTCTCACCTTTGGTTTTTGACCGAAACCGCCTCCCGGTTGCGACCCGGCACGGCCCTATAGGGACCGGCTAGATGTCCGACCAGCACGAACGCAGAGCGCTGCTCCTCGCGCTGTTCGTCACCGTGTTGTGGGCGTCCTCGTGGGTGATCATCCGCTACGGGATGGACGATGAGGGCCTGCGGCCGATCACGTTCGCCGGGCTCCGCTACACGACCGCAGCAATCGTCCTGATTGGCGTGGTCGCGTTCCGCCCCGGGGCAAGGGAGGCGGTGCGGTTGCTCGACCGCCGGCAGGTTGTGGGGCTGGCCGTCCTCGGGGTGATCCTGATCGCCATCGCCCAGGGTGCCCAGTTCGTTGCCCTGGACAACCAGCCGGCAGCCACCACCAGCCTGGTGCTGTCAATGACCCCGCTGCTGGTCGCGCTGGTCGCCGGAGTGTCTCTGGGCGAGAAGGCAACCAAGCGCCAGTTTCTGGGCGCGGCGCTGGTCGCGGCCGGGGCAGTGCTCTACTTCTCCGGCTCGTTGGCCGCGACCGCCGCGGGCATGGCCGCGGCGCTCGTATGCCTCGTGGCGAACGGGGCCGGCTCCCTTCTTGGCAGGAACGTCAATCGCGACCTCCGGCGCTCCCCGTTGGTCACGACGACCGTGTCGATGGCTTTCGGAGCGATCGTCCTGCTCGCCGCCGGCCTCGCCACTGAAGGCATCCCCACCGTGTCGGGGCGCGCCTGGCTGTTCATCGGGTGGCTGGCGGTGGTCAACACGGCCTTTGCGTTCACCATCTGGAACCACACCATGCGCCATCTGACGGCCACCGAGTCGGCGGCGATCAACAACACGATGCTGATTCAGATCGCCATCCTGGCTTGGATCTTCCTCGGGGAGCGTCCCAGCGCGATTCAAGTGATCGGGATTCTGGCGGTGACCGTCGGGATCACCCTCGGGCAGCGTGTCGGCTGGCGCCTCCGCCGGGACGCCGATCAGCCCGTACCGCCGACCGCCGGGGCCAAGTGATCCGGGGACGACAGGCGGACGCTGATGGCGATGGGTGAATCGATTCGGCTGGGTCAAGAGGGTGCCCGTCGATCCCGAAGGAGGGTGCGTCTCAGCAGCACCGGGTACCCGATCGCCACAACCCCGGCGAACAGGAACCACTGTCCGGCATATCCGAGATGGGGTCCGAGCCCCACCCCGGGAGCCTCGTCCTGGACGGGATAGGGCTCGGGCACCGGAGACGGGGCAAGCACGAGGTAGTCGGATCGGAGCGAATACGGCGCGAAAGCCTGCTGGATCTCAGGATCGATCCGCGTCACCACCGCTGGCGGCGAGTCCGGGGTCGACGAGCCCGCCTCGGACGGCCAGAGGACGCCGGCGGCTTTCACCATCCCCGGTGGTGGAGCCGGCGGATCGAAGTCGAGGGGGATCCAGCCGCGATCGACGAGAACTGCAGAGCCGTCCGCGACGACGAGAGGGGTAAGGACGTGGTAACCCGACGACCCCTCGTACGAACGAAACACCAGAGTCTGCAATGAGGAGTCGTAGGTACCCAACGCTACGACCCTGCGGAAGGACCCTTCGGCGGCGTTCTCGAGCTCGAGCGGTGGCAGCGCCTGGCCGGCCGCTACGGCGTCCCGAAGGTCGGACTTCTCCGCATGTCGATCGAGCTGCCAGAGGCCGAGCAGGATGAACCCGACGATCGCCACCAGGGCGAGGAGATGGCCCACGATCCAGCGAGGGCCGAGTAGCCGCTTCACTCGCCCAATCGTATGGCCTCCCCGCAGGTTTGACCTACGGGGAGGCTCCAAACCCTCGCCCGAGCGAGAGGAATGACCTGAAGGTCACCCGGTCGGCGAATCGGAGCGCGTCTCCGTGCGGACCTCGCCCGTGGGCGTGTGCTGGACACTCTCGATGAGAGTGCTCTCGCGGCGCCGGGAGCTGAGCGTCAATAGGACGATCCCGATCAGAGCGGTCACGATGCCGACCCACATGAGGATCACACCGGCGGACTGGATGTTGAAACCCTCGGCCTCTGCGGTCACCGCAAAGTTCAGGATGGCGCCGATAACGCCGAGCACGATCCCGAAGATCAACAGCGACATGTTGGTGTTCCGATTCATTACTTCCCCCAAGGGTTGAAATTGCCCACGCCGGGCGGCGCACGCATCGGGGTCCTACCCGCCCGGAGGCCAGTCGAAACCGGTCCACCACGGGACCATCTCGAATGTGGTCCTGCCGTTGCAGAACCGCTATCGTTTCGACCGCGCATGCGATATCGCGTGCGACGCCGGTCTTCGCTTCTTCTGTTCCGTCGAGTGAAGTCACCGTAGGGCTCAGGCCTTCCGTGGCGTTACCCATAGACGGAGTTCACTGCTCAGAAGGAGCACCATCCATGGCCACCAACATCTACGTGGGGAACCTCTCGTTTTCCACAACCTCTGACAGCCTTCGCGACCTCTTCGCCGAGTACGGCGAGGTGACCAGCGCCCAGGTCGTCGTCGACCGCGATACCGGCCGCTCACGCGGTTTCGGCTTCGTCGAGATGGCTTCGGCCCAGGACGCCGAGAAGGCGATCGCAGCCACCAACGGCAAGTCGATCGACGGCCGTCAGTTGAATGTCAACGTAGCCCGCGAGCGCTCCCGCTAGCGGAGTTCAACTCAGTCGCAAGGGGCCGGGGCCGGAGGGACACCTCCGGCCCCTTGCCTTTTCCTCAACGGAACGGAGCAGCCCGGCCCTATTCATCCTGGAGCACAACCGGGCCGATGCGCTCCGGCTTGACACCAACCACACCGGCGTAGAACTCACGAAGCCGGTCCATGTCTGCCCTGATCTGGCCAGTGGGCATCAGGGGTTCGCCAACTCGCACCTCGCGCTTGGTGCCGTCGATGAACACCGGGACGATGGGGACACCCACGCCGTGAGCGATCCGGTAAAAGCCCGACTTCCAATAGGGCACCGCCTTGCGCGTGCCCTCTGGTGCAATCGCCAGCACCATGCGGTCGGTCTCCGCGAAGGCCCGCGACATCGCCGCCACCAGCCCTTCGCTGCCGGTGCGCTCGCTCGGAATCCCGCCAAGCCATCGCATGACCGGGCCCCACGGGAACCTGAAGATTCCCGCCTTTCCGATCCAACGGATCCGCACCTTCAGCACCCTGGCCGTCAGCAACGCCAGAGGAAAGTCCCAGTTCGAGGTATGGGGTGCCCCGACCGCCACGAACTTCGGGACGTCGGGCAAGCGGCCGACCACCTTCCAGCCGAACAGACCCAGGAAGAGGCGGCTCAGGAGGGGCCCTCGCTTCGCTCGGGCCCCCGCAATTCGCAACTCGCAATTCGCAATACGACGGACTGGGACTTGGCCTCTTCGCGTTGCGCATTGCGCATTGCGCATCGCGATATCGGGAGCATCCTCACGGGCCGTCGCGCCCGTCGGCCTTGTCCACGAACAGCGATTGGAGCGCGTGGCCGATCGATCCCTCCTGATCGAACAGTTCGCTCTGGGCGAGGCCGATCCCGGTGTCCTCGACATCAGTTCTAGACCGCAAGGCCATCCAGTCGCCTCGCGGCTGCCGCTCCAGGTAGAGGGTGAGATCGGCGTTGATGAACCACCACCCGCCGGCGAGCACCCGGCTGAGGCCGTTCCCGAAGTCGGCGAGGGCGGCCGCCTGCTGCACCGGAGACGCCTCCTCGCCTTCGACCAGGGGCAGGGTCATACGCAGCCACGCCGTCGCCGGACCCGGTTCATAGAAGCTGCCTTCCACGAAGCGCATCTCGACCGCGTGGCTGTGGAACCAGACCCCGTCGTCGTCGCCTCGCCACTCGGCTCGCTCCAGGCCATCAGGACCGGAGGGAGCATTGCGCCGCGGGTGTTCCGGCAAGGCGACTTCGCCCACCCGCATCCGCAGCGCCGAGGCCCGCGCCACCTCGGTCCCGTCGGCCTCCATCAGCGCCTCGACGACCTGAATACGCCGGCCGGCCCGGATCACCCGGGTGGAGACCGCAAGCGGCTTGGTGGGGACCGGTCGCATCAGATCCACGGTCAGCCGGGTGACCATCATCGGGACCGCAGTCTCGACCAGCTCGACCTGTCGGGCGAACAGCGCCGCCACCGGACCACCGTGCAGCACCTCTTCATACCAGCGCGCCCGCGACACGGGCTGAGGTATGAAGTACTCGCCCTCGCGAGCGAAGACCGCCTCGCTCACCGGTCCCCCATGAAGCGACGCAGCTCGCGCCGGGCCACCGACCGCTTGTGGACCTCGTCGGGGCCGTCGGCGATCTGCAACGTCCGGGCGTGCGCATACAGCGAGGCGAGGGGGAAGTCCTGGCTGACTCCGGCGCCGCCGAGCACCTGGATGCCGCGGTCGAGCACCCAGGTAGCCATCCGCGGTACCGCGACCTTGATGGCGGAGATCTCGATCCGGGCTCCCTTCACGCCGACGGTGTCGATCAACCACGCTGCCTTCAACACCATCAACCGGGACTCCTCGATGCGGATCCGGGCCTCGGCGATCCAGTCCTGTACCACCCCCTGCTCGGCGAGCGGCTTGCCGAACGCAGTCCGGGTGAGCGCCCGGCGGCACATCACGTCGAAGGCTCGCTCAGCCATGCCGATCAGGCGCATGCAGTGGTGGATCCGTCCCGGCCCCAGGCGCGCCTGGGCGATCGCAAAGCCGCCCCCCTCTTCTCCCAGCAAGTTGCTCTTCGGCACTCGCACGCCGTCGTAGAGGATCTCCGGGTGGCCGCCACGCTCGTGGTATCCGAAGACAGTCATGTCCCGCACGATCGTCACCTTCGGATCGTCCAGGGGTACCAGCACCATGCTCTGCCGCTGATAGGTGTCGGCGTCGGGATTCGTGACGCCCATCACGATCGCAACCTTGCACCGCGGCGACATCGCGCCGCTCGACCACCACTTGCGCCCGGTGATCACATAGTCGTCGCCATCCGATTCGATCCGACAGGCGATGTTGGTGGCGTCCGACGAGGCGACCTCCGGCTCGGTCATCGAGAAGCACGAACGAATCTCGCCTTCCAAAAGCGGCACCAGCCATCGCTGCTGCTGATCGGGCGTGCCGAACATCGCGAGGATCTCCATGTTGCCGGTGTCGGGGGCACCGCAATTGGTCGCCTCGGGCGCGATGTGGGGGCTCCACCCGCTCATCTCGGCGAGGGGGGCGTACTCGAGCACCGACAGCCCGGCGCCCCAGTGGTCGTCGGGGAGGAACATGTTCCACAGGCCCCTCTTGCGGGCTTCGATCTTGAGGTCGGCGATCACCTGAGGATGGCCATGCGGATCACCGAGCGCGGCCATCTGCTCTTCGTACACCTGCTCAGCCGGCGCCACCGCTTCGTCCATGAACGCCCGCATCCGCTGCTGCCACTCGAGCGCCTTCTCGCCGAACCCGAAGTCCATTGCCTGGTCTCCTCTTGGTCGCGGGGGAGTCTACGGGCGGGAGGCCCGGCGTCAGGCCGAGCCGCGATGAGCAATGAGCAACCGGCTGGCGCGCTCGGAGGGCGACTGGCGTCGAGGACCCTCCGGAAGTGACGACAGGTCGCGCATTGCGCATCGCGCATTGCGGGGCCGAGCGGAGCGAGGGCCCTATCGTCCCCCAATGACCGACGCGTCCTCCTGCTACCGGCATTCCGATCGGGGGACGCGGCTGTCCTGCTCGAATTGCGGGCGGCCGATCTGTGTGGACTGCACGATCGACACCCCGGTGGGGCAGAAGTGCCCGGAGTGCGCTCAGCCTGAGGGCCGCCACAAGGTGATCACCGCCCAGACTCTCCGCCAGGGGGTCCGGCGCGCTGCACCGGTCACCTTCACGCTGCTCTTCATCAACCTGGGCCTATTCGTCCTCGGTGAGGTGGACCCCGAGATCGGACGGCGCCTGTTCGTCGAGGGTGCCCAGCAGGTCGACCTGGTCCGGGCAGGCGAGTGGTGGCGGGCGGCGACCTCGATGTTCCTTCACGCCAGCCTGGCGCACGTCGGGTTCAACATGTGGGCGCTCTACCTGTTCGGCCCCGCGCTCGAGCGACGGTACGGGTCACTGCCCTTCACGTTCCTCTATCTCACCGCAGGCCTCGGCGGAGGCGCCCTCTACCACCTGGTCGGTCGTGGCAATCCGGCAGTCGGAGCCTCGGGGGCGATATTCGGGTTGATGGGAGCACTCATCGTCACGCTCTATGCGCAGCGTCACACCCCGATGGCGCGAGCGGTCCTATCGCAGTTGATGTTGCTGCTCGCCATCAACCTGGCGCTGCCCCTGGTGATCGCCAACATCGCCTGGGAAGCTCACCTCGGCGGGTTGATCGCCGGAGCGGCGGTGGCGGTCGCATGGGACCGACTCCCCGTCACCGGTCGCGAGGCCGTCCCCAGACAGCTGTCGGTGGTGCTGGCGCTGATGGTGGTGACGGTGGGTGCGCTGTTGTTCGGGTAGGAGTCGGCGCCTGTCGCCGGCTCCGCGATGCGCAATGGACAATTCGATCGCGGCCGAGGCCCGGCACGCGTTCTGTCGCGTCGCGCAAGGGGCATTGCCTCCTTGGCACCCCGGCGCTTCAGCCGCAGATCGAGACGAATGACAAGCCGCGCTTCCTCAGAACCTCGATGATGGACGGAAGCGCCCGCGCCGCGGTATAGCCGGCTCCGTCGTGCAGCAGGACGATGTCGCCTCCTCCGGTGGTGCGCAGCACCTGGTCCGCAACCCACCGGGAGTCGTGGTTTCGCCAATCCTGTGGGTCGACGGACCACATGACGATCGTCTGACCCTCGGCCGCCGCCAGGGACACGATCCGGCTGTTGGTCGCCCCGAACGGGGGACGCAGGCAACGCGACTCGATCCCGCAGGCCGATTCGATCGCCTCACGCCCGCGGGCGATCTCGAGGGAGACGACCGAGTCGGAGTACCTGGTCAACCAAGCGTGGGTGTAGCTGTGGCTCTGCACCGAGTGCCCTTCGGAGATCATCCGCTGGATGAGACCCGGATAGGAGGCGGCCTTGGCGCCGACAACGAAAAAGGTGGCCTTGACGCCGTAGCGTGCGAGCACGTCGAGCACGGCCGGCGTGTAGTACGGATGGGGGCCGTCGTCGAAGGTGAGAGCGACAGCGTTCGGGCCAGGCTGTGAGCGAACCGGGGGCCGATCGCCCACCTCGGTGGCCACGGGGCTCTCACAGGAGTCCGCCCGATCGACCTGACTCCCGCCGTAGCACGCGTCGAGTCCCGCACCCCCGAACAAGAGGTCGTCGGCGGGCCCACCCTGCAGGGTGTCGTCCCCGGGGCCACCGTACAGCTGATCCCTGCCGGCACCACCCTTGATCAAATCGGCGCCGTCGCCCCCCTGAAGAAGATCGGCGCCGAGGCCGCCCAGCAGAGTGTCGTCGCCTGATCCCCCGCAGATGATGTCGTTGGCGCCAAAGCCCTTGATCACGTCATCACCATTGAGCCCGTGGATCACATCGCGGCCATCGGTGCCCACGATCCGATCATTGCCTGGCGTCCCCCAGATCGTGACCTCGCTGCCCTGGCACATGATGGCTGCGGAGTCGGCGACCGCGGGAAGGCTCGCCCCCACCACCAGGACCATCACCGCGCCAAAACGAAACACTCCGCCCATCGTACAGCCCGGTCAACGTATTCGCGAGTGCCGGGCCGGGCTAGGGCCGAATGGCGGAACACGGCTCGCCCCTCGCCTCTCGCCCAAGGTCGCCGGTAGCCTCACGAAGATGCCCGACCTCATCGACCTGATCCGCGACTCCGTCATCGGGCGGGACGACGTGGTCGACGGCCCGTTTGGACCGCGGCGGGTCACCTACGCCGACTACACGGCCTCCGGACGTTCGCTCGAGTTCATCGAGGATTTCATCCGCCAGCAGGTGCTGCCGCTCTACGCCAACACCCACACCGAGTCCTCGGGCACGGGTCAGCAGACCACCCGCTTCCGCGACGACGCTCGTGGGACCATCCGCCGGTGCCTCGGGGCGACCGACGAGCACGCGGTGATCTTCACGGGAAGCGGCTCGACCGGCGCCATCGATCACCTGATCCGGGTGCTGGGCTTGCGGCTGCCGGCTGAGCTCGACGAGCGCTACGGGCTCGCGGCACGGATCCCCGCCGCAGAGCGGCCCGTGGTCTTCATCGGGCCCTTCGAGCATCACTCCAACGAGCTGCCCTGGCGCGAGTCGATCGCCGATGTCGTGGTGATCCCGGAGGACTCCGACGGTCACATCGACCGGTCGGCACTAGAGCAGGCGCTGGCAACCCATGCCGCGCGGCCGCTGAAGATCGGATCCTTCTCGGCAGCTTCGAACGTGACCGGCATCATCTCGGACACCGCGGCCATCTCCACCCTGCTGCATCGGCACGGGTCACTCTCCTTCTGGGACATGGCGGCGGCGGCCCCGTACATCGGGATCTCGATGGGCCCGGTGGATCCGGACGAGCCGCTCTCGTACAAGGACGCAGTGTTCATCAGCCCGCACAAGCTCATCGGCGGGCCGGGAACCCCGGGGCTATTGGTGGCTCGAAAGGAGCTGTTCTCCAACCGGGTACCTACGGTCCCCGGGGGTGGGACCGTTTCGTTCGTGACCGCCACCGGGCACCGCTACCTGGCAGATATCGAGCACCGCGAGGAGGGTGGCACCCCCGACATCATCGGGGCGATCCGCTGCGGTCTGGTCTTCGCCTTGAAGGACTCGGTTGGCAGCGACCGGATCCGGGAGTTGGAGGAGTCGTTCATCCGGCGCGCCATCGAATCGTGGTCGGCGAACTCGAACATCCAGATCCTCGGCAATCCCGGAGCCGACCGCCTGTCGATCGTCTCGTTCGTGATCCGGCACGGCGAGCGTCGGCTGCATCACAACTTTGTCGTCGCCCTGCTGAACGATCTCTTTGGCATCCAGGGCCGCGGGGGGTGCTCGTGCGCCGGTCCCTACGGCCACCGCCTGCTCGGCATCGACATCGAGACCTCGGAGGGATACGAGCGCGAGATCGCCCGCGGGTGTGAGGTGATCCGACCCGGCTGGGTGAGGGTCAACTTCAACTACTTCATCAGCGAGGAGACATTCCAGTTCATCCTCGATGCCGTTCACTTGATCGCCGACGAGGGCTGGCGGCTGCTCCCCCTTTACCAGTTCGACTACCAGTCGGCCTTATGGGCCCACGTGGACCACGGCTCCCATCCCCCGATGAGCCTTGCGGACGTTGCGATCGGGCCAGATGGCTACGCCTACTCGGATCGGCGCCGGTTCGAACCGGAGACGCGCCTCGCCGATTACCTCGAGGAGGCCAAGGAGGCCATGGCGGCGGCCGAACCGTTGGACCCAGGCCCGGGCGAGACCGCCACCCCCGACTTCGAACGTCTTCGTTGGTTCACATTGCCCAGCGAGGTCAACAGGGAGCTGGGAGAGAGCCAGGAGTCAAGAGTCAAGAACCAAGATTCGCGCTGACGCGCCTCTTGAGTCTTGGTTCTTGACTCTTGAATCTTGAATCTTGACTCTCAGTTGACGATTCGACCGCGCCAGGGCGGCGGCTTCGGGAACCCGGCATGCGCCAGCAGGATCGTGGCGTGCTCGCGGTAGTGGCTGGCCGCAGCACTGAGGTCCCATCCCTCGAGCAGCTTGGGCCGGGCCGGGTCACCTTCCGGGGGTAACGCCGCTACCGCCGCCACCATCTCCCGATGCGCGGCGACGTACTCCGCCCGGGCCGCCTCCGGAGTCACCCCCTGCCACTCGGCGTAGACGGCGTCGTTGAACTTCTGCCAGTTGGACGGATACGGCAGCCGGGGACCGCCCGACACCACCCGGGCATACCGGCGCTCCCATGCCGCCAGGTGAACGAGGTGCTCCCCCAAGGTCCAGCCACCCCCGACCTGCTTGCGGAGGTCAGCATCTTCCTCGAGGGAGAGCGCCAACTCATCGAGCACCGCATGGAACCGGGCGCGTCGATCTCGCAGATAGTGGAGGTAGGCGTCGCGGCGACCGAACATCCGGGAAGAATCAAGAGTCAAGAGCCAAGAGTCAAGAGCCAAGAGTCAAGAACCAACACGGGCGTCCTCCCCTGCCGTCTTCGGCGGGGGAGGTGCCGAAGCGAAGCGAGGCGGAGGGGGCAGCGGAGACAGCGAGCACTCCAACGACTTCTTAGAGCCGGGTCCAGTCCTGCTCGCAGGGTCAGCTGCCCCCCTCCCCCCTTCGGGGTACTCCCCCCGGAAGTGTGTGGACCGGGGACATCCTTTACAGATGCGCGGGGACATCCTTGACACTTCCAGAGGCGTCGATGGAGGTGTGGGGTGCCGTGGAGGGAGTCGGATCGGGTGAGTGAGCGGCTTGATTTTGTCCGGCAGGCCGATGCCAAGGGGGTGTCGTTCAAG
>JBBDMM010000002.1:158185-173264 GCA_040878325.1 Acidimicrobiia bacterium | reverse complement strand
AAAGTGTCAACGATGTTCTGATGGAAATGTGTCAACGATGTCCTGATGGTTCACCAATACGCAATACGACGGAACGCGTAGAGGCCTGCCAGTTGAGCTCCTGCGGAAGGCGGAAGGCCCTCTTGACTGGAGACTGGAGGCTGGAGGCTATTCCGGCTCCACCCTGCCTCGCATCCGCTTGATCTCTGCTCGCTGGCGCTTCCTTTCCAGCCTGCGGCGTCTGGCTGCTCGGCTGGGGGCGGTGCCGATGCGGCGCTTGGGCTTCTTGGCGGCGTCGGTGAGGATCTCGGCGAGTCGACGGCGAGCGATCGCCCTATTGCGCCACTGTGACCGGGTCTCGTCGACCCCGATCGTGAGGATGCCCCCGGGGGCCCTGCCGCCGAGGCGTTCCATCATCCGCTCCCGCAGGTCTGTGGGCACGGAGGGACTCGCCGACAGATCCCAGATCAATTCGGCCCGAGTCGACGCCTTGTTGGCGTGCTGGCCCCCAGGGCCCCCACTGGGCTCGAACCGCCACTGCAGTTCAGCGGCGGGGATCGTGAACATTCGCCCGATGGGGATGGCGGGTTCGGAAGGCATGGGTCCAGTATGGCCTCCAGCCTCCAGCGTCCAGCCTCCAGCAAGAGCGTCCTCCTCCGTCGTCTTCGACGGGGGAGGTGGCACCGCCCGTAGGGCGGTGACGGAGGGGGCAGCTGACCCTGCGGGCGCGCACCACGCGATCTCTCCTACCGGAAGACCCTCCGGACGTCTCGCACGCGTTGTGTCGAATTGCGAATTGCGAATTGCGAATTGCGGGCCGAGCGCAGCGAGGCCCTCTTGCCAATCGCCAATCGCGGGGGCCGAGCGAAGCGAGGCCCCTGTAGCCTCCCCCCGAATGATCTCCGATCCCCTGTGGCCTCGCGCCGATGGCTGGCTCGGCAGTGCGGATGCCGACCCCGACCTCCTGGTGGTGGGGGTGCCCTCCTCCTCGGCGTCGCTGCGTCCCTCGCAGGCATGGCGGGCGCCCGTGGCAGTGCGGGCGGCGCTGACAGGTTTCTCGACATTCGACAGCGAGACCGGAGCCGACCTCGCCGCGGTTCGGGTCGTCGATCTGGGGGATTGGCCGGTCGACGGTCTCGACATGCAGGTGATGCCGGGTGAGGTGGAACGGCTCACCCAGGAGCTGCCGGAGGGTCCGGTGCGGGCATTCTTCGGCGGCGACAATGCCATCACCCGTCCCCTGGTCAGGAGCCTGGGTGTTCTCGAGGACGTCGGAGTGCTCACCCTCGACGCCCACCACGATGTGCGGGTGACCGACTCCGGGCCCAACAGCGGCAGCCCGATCCGGGGGCTGATCGAGGACGGTCTGCCCGATGGGCGGGTGATTCAGATCGGGATCCATTCGTTCGCCAACTCGCGCGAGTACCGCGCCTATTGCGAGGACCACGGCATCGAAGTGGTGACGATGGCGACCGTCGACGAGGTGGGCGTCGGCTGGGTGGTGACCACCGCGCTCAACGATCTCGCCCAGCGATGCCGGTGGATCTACGTCGACGTCGATCTGGATGTGCTCGACGCGGCGTTCGCCCCGGGATGCCCCGGCGCCCGGCCGGGGGGGATGACGCCACGCCAGCTCGCGGCCGCATGCCGGGCGGCGGGCCGACACGAGGCGGTGCGGGCGGTGGACTTCGTCGAGGTCGATCCCGCCCGCGACCGCGAGGGGATGACCGTGATGAACATGGCGAATGCCTTTCTCGCTTTCGTATCGGGGCTGGCCGGGAGGAAGACACGATGACCGGGGTCGTCACCATCACCGGGGATCCGCTGACGATCGACCAAGTGGTGGCGGTGGCCGATCGGACTGCCACGGTAGAGGTGGGCTCCGGTGTCGCCGCCCGGATGGCTCCGGCGCGGCAAGTGATCGATGACGTTCTTGCTGCCGGTGACGTGGTCTACGGCGTGACGACCGGCTTCGGTGCTCTCGCCTCGACCCGGGTGGAACCAGAGATGTCCGCCGAGATGCAGGTCGCCCTCCTCAGGTCGCATGCTGCCGGGGTCGGTCGGCCGCTGGCGGACCGGTTGGTGCGGGCGATGCTCTTGCTGCGGGCGCGGACTCTCTCTCAGGGGCACTCCGGGGTACGGCCATTGATCGTCGAGCGGATCGTCGAGATGTTGCAGCGCGACCTTTTGCCGGTGGTGCCCGGTCAAGGGTCGGTCGGCGCCTCGGGTGATCTTGCCCCTTTCGCCCACCTCGCCCTTCCGCTGATCGGCGAGGGGGAGATCAGGGTCGATGGAGCGGTCCGACCCGCCGCCGAGGTGCTCGCCGATCGCGGCCTCACCCCGCTGACGCTCAAGGCGAAGGAAGGGCTGAGCCTGCTCAACGGCACCGAGGGGATGCTGGCCTTCCTTGCCCTCGGCCTCGACCGAGCACGTCGTATCGTTCGCGCGGCCGATCTCGCCTGTGCCATGACGGTCGAGGCAGTGCTCGGCAGCAGCCGCCCGTTCCGCGCCGATGTCCACCTGGTGCGGCCGCACCCGGGGCAGGCCGAGTCGGCGCGACGAATCCGCGACGCCCTCGAAGGCAGCAAGATCGCGGAGAGCCACCGCGACGACTTCAGCCACGCGGTTCAAGACGCCTACAGCATCCGGTGCGCTCCCCAGGTGCACGGGGCGGTCGGCGACGTGCTCGACTTCGCTGCCGCCACTGCCGGTCGGGAACTCGGATCAGTGGTCGACAATCCGATCGTCTTTCCGGAGACCGGGGAAGTGGTCTCCGCGGGGAACTTCCACGGTGAGCCCTTGGCCTTCGCCCTCGACTTCGTGGCCATCGCAATGTCCGAGATCGCCTCGATCTCGGAACGCCGCACCGATCGCATCCTCGACCCGGCCAGGTCATCCGGTCTGCCACCGTTCCTGGCCAGCAAGCCGGGGTTGAACAGCGGCTACATGCTCGCCCAGTACACCGCCGCCGCCCTCGTCGCCGAGAACCGGGTACTCAGCCATCCGGCTTCGGTGGACAGCATCCCCACCTCGGGCCTTCAGGAGGACCATGTATCGATGGGGTGGGGTGCCGGCCGCAAACTCGAAGACGTGCTGACCAATACCGCGAGGGTGGTGGCGGTGGAACTGATTTGCGCCGCCGAGGGCATCGACCTCCGCGCCCCGCTGCAGCCCGCCCCGAAAACCGGCCGCGGCCGCGACACGGTCCGTGCGGTGGTCCCCCGACTAGACCGCGACCGACCCCCGGGGCCGGGCATCGAAGCGGTGGCGCGACTCGTGGAGTCTGGGGAGTTCGACAAGTAGCCAACGGCCGACGGCCTACAGCCCACAGCCAGAACCGCCAGGCAAGCCACTCCGCGCCGTGGCTCTATCTGGCCGTTCGCCGTTCGCCTCCATTCGACGGTAGGTCTACGCCGCAGGAGTCGCGTCGAACGAGAACTTCGGGTACTCGTCCGTGATCCCGAATAGGAATGCGTAGACCCGCAGGTTCCACTGGCCGACTCCGGCTACGAAGTCCTGGATGCCGACCGGAAGGGCGCCGGTGAACGCCACCGCGAAGTAGCCGAACCACGTGGCTAGCACCGCCGCCAGGGTGACGAACACCAGTGCGACCAAGTGGGGGAGCAGGGCGAGGACCTTCACGGGAAGGATGATCCCGGCGATGGCCCAGTTCTTGTTCGGGTTGGTCGGGGGTTCCATCCTCGCATCCGTTGGGTACTGGGGTTGCGTCTCGAAGGGTGGATACAGGTCGGTGTATCCGATCAACCACCCGTAGGTCCGTGCGGTCCACCTGAAATGGATTTCGATCAGTTGGTAGACGCCGGTCGGCATCTCGCCCTTGATCGCGGCGAACCAAAACCCGATGTAGGCGACGACCACGGACACGTTCGCCAATACGCCGACCACGATCAAATGGGGTAGTGCGAGAACCGCCTTGATCAAGAAGATGCCGCTGACGGCGAGTCCCTTGCCGGGATTCACCGCATGTCGGTAGACGAAGGTGGGCTGCATGGGGTCCTCCGGCGCGTGTGCGACGCTCCGAGGGTAGAGGGGTTGGGCCTCGCTTCGCTCGGCCCGCAATGAGCAATGCGCGATGCGCGAAGGGCTGTAGGGGTCTGGAGGGCTGGCCGCTGTCTTGCGGGAGGCGGGTGGCGGTCGGCGTTCGGTACCCTGACCCCCATGTCCTCCCCCCGCACCGTTCGGGCCTCACGGGGTTCCACCCTCACTACCAAGGGTTGGTTGCAGGAGGCCGCACTGCGCTGCCTGATGAACAACCTCGACCCGGAGGTGGCCGAGCGGCCGGAGGATCTGGTCGTCTACGGCGGTACCGGCCGCGCGGCGCGATCCTGGCAAGCGTTCGATGCCATCGTCCGCTCGCTGACGGCGCTCGAAGACGACGAGACTCTGCTGGTCCAATCGGGGAAGCCGGTGGGCGTCTTTCGCACCCACCCGATGGCGCCGAGGGTGCTCATCGCCAACAGCCTCTTGGTCCCTGACTGGGCCGATTGGGAGACCTTCCGCGAGCTGGAGGCGGCCGGCCTCACCATGTACGGGCAAATGACGGCCGGGTCCTGGATCTACATCGGCACCCAGGGGATCCTCCAGGGCACCTATCAGACCTTTGCAGCGATCGCCGACCAGCGGTTCGGTGGCACCCTCGCCGGGACCCTGACCCTCACCGCCGGGCTGGGGGGGATGGGTGGCGCCCAGCCGCTGGCGATCACGATGAATGGCGGGGTGGCATTGTGCGTGGAGATCGATCCCGACCACATCCAGCGGAGGATCGACACCCGCTATCTCGACGAGTTCGCTCCATCGCTCGACGCCGCCATCGAGTCCGCTCTCGCCGCCCGAGCCGAATTGCGGGCGTTGTCGATCGGAGTGGTCGGCAATGCCGCCGAGGTATTCCCGGAGTTGCTGCGGCGCGGGATCGAGATCGACATCGTCACCGACCAGACCTCGGCACACGACCCACTGGCCGGATACGTCCCGATCGGGATCGAGGTGCACGAGGCGCCGAAGCTGCGCGACAAGGACCCCGGCTGGTATGTCGAGCAGGCGCGTGACTCCATGGCCCAGCATTGCGAGGCGATGGTGGGTTTCATGAAGGCCGGCGCCGAAGTCTTCGACTACGGCAACAACTTGCGCGGGGAGGCCCGCCTCGGCGGGTTCGAGGACGCCTTCGCCTACCCCGGGTTCGTCCCTGCCTATGTCCGGCCACTGTTCGCTGAAGGCAAGGGTCCCTTCCGCTGGGTGGCGTTGAGCGGCGATCCCGCCGACATCGCTGCCACCGATCGGGCGGTCCGCGACTTGTTCCCCGAGGATCGGGCACTCCACCGCTGGCTCGACATGGCGGAGGAACGGGTGCAGTTTCAGGGGCTCCCCTCCCGGATCTGCTGGCTCGGATATGGCGAACGCGACAAGGCCGGCCTGGCGTTCAACGATTTGGTTCGGTCCGGCGCGGTGTCGGCCCCGATCGTGATCGGAAGGGACCACCTCGACTCGGGATCGGTTGCCTCTCCGTACCGGGAGACCGAGGCGATGCTCGACGGGTCGGATGCCATCGCCGACTGGCCGATTCTCAACGCTCTGCTCAACACCGCCTCCGGCGCCGCCTGGGTGGCGGTCCATCACGGCGGGGGAGTGGGCATCGGCAAGTCGATCCACGCCGGTGCCCAGGTGGTCGCCGACGGCACCGACGACGGCGCATTCCGGGTGGAGCGGGTGCTCACCAACGATCCCGGGACGGGCGTGATGCGCCACGCCGACGCCGGTTACGAGCGCGCCATCGAGGTGGCCCACGAGCGCGGGGTGCGGATTCCGATGGAGGAGGGGTGAGGGGGTTGGCGGTCGACCTTTCGGTGGGCTTCCGTGGAGACCGCAATGCGCAATGCGCAATGCGCGACATGCTGGTCGGGCGGTCGGGTCGCGTTGCGCATCGCGCATTGCGCATCGCCATTTGCCTCCCATCTGCCAATTGCCAATCGTGACCACCCTCACACTGACGAACATCGGTCAACTCGTCACCAACGCCTCCGGTGTACCCGGCGATCTGGGCCTCATCGAGGACGCCGCGGTCGCCCTGGACGGGGATCGAGTCGTCTGGGCTGGATCGACCCGCGACCTCCCCAAGGCTCATCGCGACGCCGACGCCATCGACTGTGAAGGGCGGGCGGTGCTGCCGGGGTTCGTCGACTCGCACACCCATGCGGTGTTCGCCGGTGATCGATCGGAAGAGTTCGCCCGGCGCCTGCGCGGCGAGTCTTACGAGGAGATCCTCGCCGCCGGCGGCGGGATCCACTCGACGGTTGCGGCCACCCGGTCGACGCCGACCGATCGGCTCGCAGACGAGGCAGTGGCCCGCCTCGGCCGGATGCTCGCCTCGGGCACCACCACCGTCGAGGTGAAGTCCGGGTACGGCCTGACCACGGCGGATGAGGTGCGGATCCTCGAGGCAGCCATCGAGGCGGGACGCCGCTCGCCGGTGGATGTGGTCGCCACCTTTCTCGGCGCCCATGTGCCGGATCGGGGGATGGACCGATCGGAATATGTCGACCTGGTCGTCGACGAGATGCTGCCGGCGTGCGCGCCGCTCGCCGAGTGGTGTGATGTCTTCTGCGATCGCGGCGCCTTCACGGTCGACGACGCCCGGCGGATCCTGAGCGCCGCCGCCGGGCTCGGCCTGGGGGCCAAGTTGCACGCCGAGCAACTCGCCCACACCGGCGCCGCCGCCCTCGCCGCCGAGATCGGCTCGGCATCGGCCGATCACCTCGATCACGTGACCGACGAGGATGCCGTCCTCCTCCGGGAGGCCGGCGTGGTCGCCGTGTTGTTGCCTGCCGCCTCGTTCTCGATGCGTTCTCCGCAGGCGCCCGGGCGCATGGTGTGGGACGCCGGGGTCACCGTTGCCCTGGCCACCGACTGCAACCCGGGCACCTCCAATGTCGAGAGCATGCCCTTCGTGATCGCGCTCGCCTGTCTCGAGATGGGTCTCACCCCGGAGGAGGCCGTGTGGGCGGCCACCCTGGGCGGAGCGCAGGCCCTGCGTCTCGACGACCGCGGCAGAGTGACTCCCGGCACCCTTGCCGACCTGACCATCTTCGACGCCCCCTCCTACTCCCACATCCCCTACCGCCCGGGAAGTGCGTTGGTATGGAAGGTGGTCAAGCGCGGGGAGGTGGTGGCGTGAGAACCCCATGCGCGATGCGCGATGCGCGATGCGCGACCGTTTCATGGGGCGCGTTGCTCATTGCGCATCGCGCATTGCGGCTTTCGAGGAGCCAATGAAAGCGTATTTCTCCCACGAGCACCCCATCCGCTTGGCCCACCGGGGTTCCCGGGTCCTTTGGCCGGAGAACACGATGGTGGCGTTCCAGGGGGCGGTCGATATGGGATATCGGTACCTCGAGATCGACGTCCATGTGTCCCGCGACGGCCGGGTAGTGGTGTTCCACGACGACAGACTCGAACGACTCACCGACGGCGTCGGGAGGGTGTGGGAGCGCACCTGGGACGAGTTGCAGGCTTTGGACGCCGCCTACAACTTCAAGCTGGCGGAGGTCTTCCCCCTCCGGGGGACCGGGCTGAAGGTTCCCTTGTTGGCGGACCTGCTGCAGACATTCCCCGAGGCTCTCTTCAACATCGACCTGAAGCAGGCGGGCATCGAGGAGGTGGTGGCGTCCGAGATCGAGCGCCTTCAGGCTCAGGACCGGGTGCTGATCGGGTCGTTTCGGGATTGGCGGATCCGCGAGTTCCGCCGTCTCACTCGGGGCCGGGTGGCGGTGTCGGCGGGACCCCGCGAACTCGCCCAGGCGGTGGCGTCATGCCGGGTGGGCCTGCCGGTCCGGGGCATCGCCGACGCGTTGCAGATCCCCCGACGGATCGCCTCGGCCCGGCTGGTTGACTCGGCCCACAAAGCGGGCAAGCAAGTTCACGTGTGGACCGTGAACGCCCCCGATCAGATGAAGACACTCCTGGCGATGGGCGTCGACGGCATCATCACCGACAGGCCAGACCTGCTGAATGAGGTGGTTTTCGGGTAGTTCGCCCGCTTTGTCAGGTCGCGTCGGGTCGCACGCTGTCTCCGCTGCCCCCTCCGCCTCGCTTCGCTTCGGCACCTCCCCCGGAGGCCGGGGGAGGACGCTCTTTTGCTGGAGGCGGGGGCCGCCTGGACTTGACCAGGCCCTACGATCTCCGAATGCCCGAACGCGTCCTTGGCCTCCTCATCCGTATCCAGGTGCAGCGGGATCCGTTGAAGGCCAAGGGGGAGGGGTACGACTCGGGTCCGATCCTGGCGGTGGAGGAGGCGATCATCGGGCCGCCGGGGGTGATCGGGCGTCATGAGGGGTCGTGGGTGATGGATGCCCACCACGCCGCCCATCCCAACTCGCGTGCCGGTGGGCGGAGGGCGCTGTCGATCGGATTCTCCGGCCACTACGACCTGATCGCGGAACGGTTCGGATCCGCACCGCTGGGATGCGCCGGAGAGAACCTGATAGTGGCGACCGACCGGCGGATCACCGTCAGTGACCTCGAGGGAGTGGTCGTGGTCAGGACGGCCGATGGCGAGGTGCCGCTCGGCGGCGCCCGGGTGGCCACCCCTTGCCGGGAGTTCACCTCATTCATGCTCGGCCGACCCGACGTCGCCCCCCGCGATGACATCGCCGACCACCTCGCCTTCCTCGAAGACGGCATGCGCGGCTACATCCTCGACATGAAGACCCTGGAGGGGGCGCACCGCGTGCGGGTCGGCGACGAGGTAATCGTCAGATAGAGCCAAGAGCCAAGAGCCAAGAGCCAAGAGCCTTGCCTTGATTCTTGAATCTTGACTCTTGAATCTCCTCACTCCCTCTCGAACACCCTCCCGATGCCCGCCGGTGGATCGGACGCGAACAGCCGCCGCCATCGGGGGTGGCGTTCGCCGAACCTGCGGAACCCGTCGAGGTACACGATCACCATGGTGAAGATCATCAGCACGAAGGGGAGGATGGGGAGGATCTGCGAGAAGCTCTGCAGCGCCGGCACCGGCTGCAGTTTGAGCGCCACCACCTGGAGCGCTCCGAACAGGTAGCACCCGAACGCCGCTCGAACCGGGTGCCAGCCGCCGAAGATGACGATCGCCAGCGCGATCCATCCGAAGTTGAGGGTCAGGTTCTCCCGCCAGCCGAACTTCACGTCCAGCGAGAAGGCGGCGCCGGCGAGGCCGACGAGGGCGCCGCCGACGATGGTGTACACGTAGCGGAGTTTGTTGACGGGGATCCCCCGGGCGAAGGCCGCATCGGGCCGCTCGCCGATCCCCTGGAGTTCGAGGCCCCGCTTGGTTCGGAAGATGAACAGGTAGGCGACGATCAGCGCCACGAACGACCCATACACCGACAGGTTGTGGTCGAAGAGCACCTTGCCGAAGAAGGGGATTTCGGAAAGCCACGGGATCTCCAGGTGGGGGACATGGGTGCCGCGGACCCCGACATACGACTTCCCGAGGAACGAGCTGAGTTCGGCGGCGAAAAGGGTGAGCACGAACCCGACCGCGATCTGGTTGAGCTTCAACTCGATGCTGGCGAAGGCGATGAGGGCGGCGATGACCATCGACACGACCATGGCGGCGACGAAGCCGAGCATCACACTTCCGGTGACATAGGTGGTGGCGAACCCGGTCATTGCCGAGAGCAGGATGCTGCCGTCGAGCGACAGGTTGATGACCCCGGCCTTCTCGGTGATCGTCTCGCCCATGGTGGCGTAGATCAGCGGAGCCGCCGCGGCGACGATGGTGGCGAACGTGGCTTCCACGGTCAGGCCTCCACCGTGGGTACCGCGCGACGCCGGGCACGCTGTACCTGCCACCCGCCGACCAGGATGGCGATCAGCACCAGGCTGCCCTGGATAACGCCCCCGATCGATGAGTCGAGGCCGAGGCGTAATGACAGCTGGCTGCTGCCCACCGAGATCATCACGAAGAAGAAGGCGATCGGGGCAATCAGCGCGGCGCGGTAGGACGCCAGCAGCACCACCAGGATGCCAAGGAAGCCGTAACCCCCCGATATCGACGGTACCAACTTGTGCTGGAACCCGATCGCCTGGATGGTGCCGGCGACGCCAGCGAGGGCGCCCCCGATCGCCATTGCGGCCAGCAGGTAACGGTGGGTCTGAATGCCGATGATGAACGCGCTCGCCGGGTTGGCGCCGACCGCCTTGAGTCGGAGCCCGAAGTAGGTGCCCCGCATCAGGTAGAGGACCCCGACCACTCCGGCGACCGCGAGGATCAACGCGATCGGTGCCAGCTTGTTGCCGATCGTGGGGAGCCAGGAGTCCCGGGGGAACGGGTCGGTGCCGCTGGTCGATGCGATGCCTGCCCGCTTCCACGGCCCGATGACGAGGTACACGACGAATCCGGTGGCGACGAAGTCGAGGCCGAGGCCGCCGAAGATCTCGTTGACCCGCCCGTAGACCCGTAGTGCCCCGGCAAGAAGGCCCCACAACAAGCCCGCGAGCAGGCCGGCGATGAGAGCCAGGGTGACGATCCCCGGCGTCCCGATACTCACCTCACGCGCCACCCACGAGGCCGCGACCGCTCCCATGACGATTTGGCCCTCCACCCCGATGTTCCACAGACCGGCCGAGAACGTGACGACGAGCCCCGCCGACGCAAGCACCAATGGAACCCAGGTCATGAGGGTGTTGGCGAGTTTGTCCTGGGTGCCCACCGAGCCCTCCCACAGCAGCTTGAAGGCCTCGATCGGCGAGGCACCGGCGACAACGATGAGCAAGGAGGTGAACCCGACGGCGAGGACGACCGCGACCAGTCGCGAACCTGCCCCGAAGTTCAGGCGCCGGTGGTTCACGGGAGGTCCCTCCCGCCGATCATTTGGGCCAGCCGGTTGGCATCTGTCTCCCGGGCGTCGAGCACTTTGAACACCCGTCCGCCGAAGAACACGACGATGCGATCGCTGTACCGAAGCAGTTCGTCGAGGTCGGCCGAGGAGAAGACGATGGCGGTCCCCTTGGCGACCCGCTCGAGCAGTTTCGTCCACACCCAATCGGCGGAGGCGATGTCGAGACCGCGGGTGGGGTGCTCCATGAGCAGGACCCTCACCTCGTCGGGCATCATCGCGAGAAGAAGCCGTTGCTGATTCCCGCCCGACAATGACTCGGCGCTGGAGTCGGTGGTGCCGACGATGGCGTGCTCCTCAATCTTCGCCTTGGCGGCGCGTCGGGCCGCCGCCCAGTCGATGACCGGGCCTGTCTTTGGCGTGGACAGCAGGAAGTGCTCGGTGATGGTCACCCCGTGGATCAGGCCTTCCTCGAGTCGCCCCGCCGGGACGTAATGGATGCCGGCTGCGAGTCGCTCGTGGTAGCCGCGGGAGGTGAGGTCGGCGTCACCGCACCGGACGCTTCCCGAGGTGGGTGCGATCAGGCCAACACAGGTGCGGAGGAGGGTTCGCTGCCCGCTGCCCTCCAGTCCGGCGAGGCCGATCACTTCGCCCTGGCGGATTTCGAGCGACAACCCCTCGAGTGCGGTGAGGCGGTCGGTGGCGGCGATCCCGTCGAGTTCGAGCGCCGCCCCACCTGGGCTGCCGGGCGACCGTTCGGCCACCTCTACCGCATGGCCGAACATCATCTCGACCAGTCGTTCCACCGGAGCCGGAAGGGGCAGTTCCCCCACGGCCTGGCCTTGCCGCATCACGGTGACCCGGTCGCAGAGGGCTTCCACTTCTTCGAGTTTGTGGGACACGAAGATCACGATCAATCCCTCGGCGGCGAGGGTGCGCAGAGTTGCGAATAGCAGCGCCTGCTGCGAAGCGGAGATCCCGGTGGTGGGCTCGTCGAGGATCAGCACTTTGGCGCCCAGCGACAGGAGCCGGACGATCTCGAGTTGTTGCCTCTCGCCGACGGTGAGGCTCCTGGCGGGAGCGTCGGGATCGAAAGCGAAACCGAATGTACGGCTGAGGCGTTCGAGCTCCGCCTTTGCGGCCGACCGGTCGCTCGTCGCGTGGGTCCCGAGCAGGAAGTTGTCGAGAACGGAGAACGGAAGGAAGACGAGAGGGTCCTGATGGAGCATGCCGATGCCGGCGGCAATGGCATCGCGGGGTGAAGCGAGGGCGACGGTCTCGCCGTCGAGCAGCACTTCGCCGGAGTCGGCCTCGATGAAGCCCGACAGCACCTTCATCAGAGTGGACTTGCCGGCGCCGTTCTCACCGAGAAGGCCGTGGAGAGAGCCGCGTTCCACAATCAGCGACACACCGTCGTTGGCGCGCACCGTTCCGAAGTGCTTGTGGATGGCGCGTAGCTCAAGGCTCATCGCCGGGGGGAGAGTAGGGGGAGAGGTCCCGGCGCCGCGGCGGGGGAAAGGGCATCAGTGCCCTCTCCCCGCGCCGCGGGCAGGGTGTCGGTCACTCGGCGGAGCTGGCTCCGACCATTCCTTCGAGCAGCTGCTCGGCGTACCAGATCTGGAAGTCGGTGGCCTCTTCGCCATCGGCGAGGAACTCCGATCCGTCCTGGTAGTTGAGGGGCCCCACGTACAGATTGATCGAGCCGTCGGCGAGACCTTCGATGAAGGTCGCCAGATCAGCGGCTGCCTCTTCGGAGAGGCCGCCACCGGCGATCCAACCGATCGCCGTCGTGTCCGGGTTGTTGATGTCGTCCCAATCGGGGCCGTTCCACACCCAGGTGGCCTCGAAGGTGCCGTCGATCACCGACTGCGCTACTTCGAGATACGCCGGGCCCCAATGGAAGTAGGGAACGCCGAGGCAGATCTCGGGCGCCTCTTGGCAGGCCCCTTCGTAGTCATAAGGCACCGCCCACACGCTCTCGCCGCCCGCGGCCCGCTGGCCGGCGACGACAAGGCCCTCGGTGGTGTCGATGCCGGAGATCACGACGTCTGCGCCCGAGTCGAAGAAGTCGTTTGCCACCAGCGTCGGATCGAGGGTGAATCCCGGGATGTTGAACCAGAACCCGATCCAGTTGACACTGAATCCAAGGGTCGCCGGATCGTTGCCCCGGAAGTTCTCCCAGCAGTATTGGGCGCCGAGGTAGGCCGAGTTGGTCAGTCGCCTCGTCTCATCGTTGATGAGCGGTCCGAGGTACCCGATGTCTCCGGTTTCGGTGGTCAGCGCGGCGGCGCAGCCGGCAATCATCTTGCCGTACTCCATCCGCCCCATCACGTTGCCCAGATTGTCGAGGTCGGGCCGATGGTCCTTCCCGTCCACCCAGGCGTTGTCACCGGATGCCCAAATCATCGGCACATCGGGGTTGCGCTCCGCTCCGAGGAGTGCCCCGTCCTTCATGTCGTCCGAGGTGGCGAAGATGAGCTGGGCTCCCTGGGCCACCATGTCGTCGATCACCTGATCGACTGTCGTCTCGGGCCGGTCGGCAGTGTTCACCCGGTCGAGGACGATCATCCTCGCCCCGAGCTTCTCCTCGAGGTATTGCCCCGCCTCGAAGTGCGCCTGACTCCAGCCCCGGTCGTTTTGTGGGCCGACGAGGATCATCCCGAAGACGAACTCCTCGCCTGCCCCTCCAGTGGTTGTCGTGGCATCGTCGTCACCGCACGCCGCCGCCACAATGGCGAACACGGCGATCACGGCGAACCATCGGCGGAATGATTTCCCGCGCATCGATCACCCTTCAGTCGGTTCGATTCAAATCGTAGGGTGGTCGATGCCGCCATGACATGGGCCACACGGCCCTTGATGTCCGGGTCGGTTGCGGGAAGGCTCATTTTCGGAAGGAGGCGTGGTGGAGAAGTTCATTCGGGATCTGCCCAAGGTGGAACTCCATGTCCACATCGAAGGAACCCTCGAACCAGAGATGATGTTCTCGATCGCGGCGCGCAACCAGATCGCGCTGCCGTTCGCCTCGGTGGAGGAGACGCGGGCGGCCTACGAATTCGTCGACCTCCAGTCGTTTCTCGATATCTACTACCAGGGTGCCGCTGTCCTGCAGACGGAGGAGGACTTCGCCGACCTCATGTCCGCCTACCTCCACCGAGCGGCGGCGGACAACGTGCGGCATGCCGAGATCTTCTTCGATCCGCAGACCCATACCGAGCGGGGCATTCCCTTCCAAGTGTTCATGGACGGGTTCGAGCGCGCTCGGGCCGAGGCGGCAGCCACCCTCGGCATCTCGACCCTGCTGATCATGTGTTTCCTCCGCCACCTTCCTGAGGAGAGTGCGTTCGAGACCCTGGAGCAGGCCACCCCGTTCCTCGATCGGATCGCCGCGGTCGGCCTCGACTCGGGCGAGGTGGGCAATCCTCCCGATCGTTTCGAGCACGTGTTCAGGCGAGCGCGCGACCTCGGTCTTCGGGCCGTGGCGCACGCCGGGGAGGAAGGTCCGCCCTCGTACATCACCGGCGCGCTCGATCTCCTTGGCGCCGAGCGGATCGACCACGGAGTCGCCTGCGAGCAGGATGACGTACTGGTCGAGAGGCTGGTGCGGGAAGCGATCCCCCTCACGATGTGCCCCTTGTCAAACCTCGCCCTTCGGGGCGTTGACGATCTGAAGGAGCACAACCTCACACGTCTCCTCGAACGGGGCGTCCGGGTGACCGTCAACTCCGACGACCCGGCGTACTTCGGTGGCTATATCGGCGACAACTACCTGGCGATCCAGCGAGCGCTCGATCTGGATCGCGACGACCTGACCACCCTGGCCCGCAACGCCATCGAAAGCTCGTTCCTGCCCCCGGACGGGAAGGCGCGGCTGCTGGCGGAACTCGGGTAGGAGAGGCCAACGGTCAACGGTCAACGGTCAACGGCCCAGGTTCGGCGGATCGTGACAAACAGGCCACAATTCCCGACCATACGGCGATTCCCGACCATTGTGAGTCGCCGTGGAAAAGCCATACGAACCGGATGAGGGCATGCTCGCCCTCGACATCGATTTCGTGGCCGCTGCCGCGGTTGGCACCTGGAGCCTCGAGTCGGTCGGGCGCTGGGCTGACGTGCTCGAAGCCGTCCGCCGGGCCGGCGTCGGCCTCTACCTGTTCGGCATCACGTTCGGGCTGGCAACGATCATCACGGTAATCCGTTTCCAGACCACTCGGCTGCACCAACTCACGCGCTGATCGGCGGGCGGGGGCGGGGCGTATATTGCCCCGCCC